>JAYNHN010000058.1:1382-12467 GCA_038108035.1 Flavobacteriaceae bacterium | reverse complement strand
AAATAGACCGTAACATATTCGACCAAATCTCTATATTTAAAACCTAAGGTGCATTCTACGAATTTGGTTGACATTCCCAGTAATCCGCAAAGTATCATCCAAAAGGTAGCCCCTGGACCTCCGACGGCAATCGCCAATGCAACACCCGCAATATTCCCATTTCCTACGGTTCCTGAAACAGCAGTAGCCAGAGCCTGAAAATGACTTACTTCTCCTTCTTTACTCTCGTCAGCAATGGTATCTTTTATGTCTCCAGCTACAGCAAGTTCTGGATTACCGGCACTATGATGGTCTATACTATCGTATTTACCTCGAACGGTATTGATAGCCGTTGAAAAACGACGGACATTCACAAAACCAAAGTATACAGTGAAAAATAAGGCACCCCCAACCAATAAGAAAATAATTGTAGGGATTTGGGTACCATAAAAATTATGAAGTATCAATCCCTCCCACCAATTGGCAATTGGAGTAAAAGCTTCATTAATTCGTTCGTCTAAACCGCGTTCTTGTGCTGACAGGCTTGATCCCAACAAAAGTAAAAGTATGCTCAAGAAGTAAGTGGTATTTCGTTTCGGTCTCATAAGTTGAATTCTATCGTTTTATAAGTCGACAATATCTTAAAAAGGAACTTAAAAACAAATTATTCTTTATCAAACATGGCATTTAGTTTTTTAAAAGACTCGCCATCCCCAAGAATAATGAGCTTCCCACTGGGTGATAAAGGAAGGTTAGCAGCAGGATTGATTATCTGATTTCCTTTTTCATCTCGATAGCCAATAACATTACAACCCGTCTTTTTTCTCAATTGTATTTCTGCAAGGGTTCTATTTTGATCGCTATTGGGTAAGCTACTGATGGGAACTTCTTCAACATTCGGAGCGGTCTCATCCTCCCACCAATCCAAAGTCCCCAAAAAATAAATTAAATCCGGAACGGCCAATAAGGCCGCCATATAATCCCCACCAATCTTATCCGGCATGATTACGTGATTGGCTCCCGCCAAGGCTAGTTTGGATTGATTGATTTCTTCGGAAACTCTACTCACAATGGTAATATCCGGTTTCAGTTGCCTTGCAGATAAAACCACAAAAAGATTATCGGCATCATTGGGAAGGGAACAGATTAAATTTTTCGCTCTTAAAATATTGGCTCCGTGAAGTGTCTCGTCGGTCAAAGCATCACCTTGGTAAAAAAGAATCTCTTTTTCATATTCTTTTATGAGTAATTCATTATTTTCGATAACTACGTAGGGCTCTTTGTGACGTTTTAAGCGACTCACCGCCTGACGCCCATTTCTCCCAAAGCCACAAATTATGGTGTGGTCATTTAATTTATTGATCATTCGTTTATTTTTTTTTTGTTTCCAAATTTGTGAGGTCCATCCACTGAGCATATACTCTCCGATCAAACGAATTGAATACGCAAATACTACAAATCCTATCACGATAAAGACCATGGCAAAAACTCTACCTGATTTTGACAATTCGCCCAACTCAGAGTAACCCACGGTACTGATCGTAATGATCGTCATATAGACCGCATCAAAAAGTGTATAGGTAGGCTCAAAGATTAAAAAACCAAACACTCCAAAAATCAAAATAATAAAGAGAAGTAGGAATGCTCGGAAAAGTGGGGATTGATGCAAAAACATGATTACAAGTCAAATACAGAGCTTCGTTTAGTGTGAATCATGTCTTTAAGCTTTAACCAAAAGGCTAAAGTCAAATAAACCACAAAACCACCGATCAAAGTGGTAAAGGAGGCATAAATAAAAAATAAACGTACGCTTTTTACCTTCATCCCAAGAGCCTCTGCTAATCGTGAAGAGACGGCAAAACCATTTTTTTCAAAAAAAAGTCGGATTTTAGTAGGTCTAGACATACAACAAAAGTACAACTATTTTAGCTTTCAATTTATTTTAATTACACTTCATCAATTGGAATCCTACTCTACAGTTCAAACACTTTCTATTACTACAATAGTTTTTAAAAAGATGAATCAGCGATTGACTAGAGCTCGCATTGATAATCGGAACTCCTAACTTTGTAAAACTATCTAAAATCCGATTGTGCTCCGAAGGGATCTGAGTGGCCCATTCAAATAAATCTTGTGCTCCATCCTTTCCTAAATAGCTTTGATATGCAAAACGAATGGGTAACAAGGTATTAATCACTATTAAATTAAAAAAAGTTCGAGTGATTACTTTAGGCTGAATCTTTCCCAGCACTCCAAAGTTAAAATGCTGATCCCAATACGAACTGGCCTGAACACGAAATAATTCAAAGGCTTCATCCAATGATAAACAGTTAACCATGGATTGAAATAAACTAGAGTTTCTACTGTAGAGTTGAGCCAATTGAGCCAAACGAATGGTTGGAAAATTGGATGGTCGTAGTCGTCCAAATTTTACAGGAATAGAACGGAATGTTTTTAAATGGAACTTGGCCTTTAGATAATCGTAACGATGAAAAAGATTTTTTTGATAAGCATCTTCTAAAGGAGAATTTAAAAGACCTAACTGACCCATAAATAATGCCTCTAAATCTTCTGTCTTTATATGTAATTGACGAATACACTTGATCGGTATTTGAAGAGCCATTTCATAAAAAGTTTCTCCATTTAGGTTCAATCCAAAACCTTTGGCTAAAAAAACAAACAAAACTGCTTCCCAATCATTATGAAATTTTTTAAGCAATTCATGAATTGATATCAATCTGCTTTCCATGCGTTCCACAAAAAGACGATCTTGCCATCCCAACCAGTCAACAGCTGAGAATTGACTGATATGTTGTTCACATGAAATAAAATTTGGAAGCTGATCAAAACGGTTTTGATATTGATCTAACAAATCTTTCTGAACATAGTCAGCCAACTCAAGGGTTGGTATGGCATTCCCATTGGGATAACAAACATCTATGTCAAAGTTCCAAACTACATGGAGGACTACCCCTTCATAGTTTGAATCTTTTTGATGACCATGACGATACCAATCTGAAGCATTCACATGGAGCTCAACGGATCCACTCCAATACAATCCATCTAAGTAAATTTTGGCATCCAAAAAATCAGGACCCTGATTCGGATTGGGAACACCCGGATGAAGAATCGCCAACGAAACTCCATTTTGAGTTTGAAAATTTCGATTAAAAAATTTTTGATGACTCCATATATAGTGTAGAAAACTTTCTTTCATAAGTAGGTGTGCTAAAAAATTTGGGATGTGCTTTAATTTAATTGGTAGTTTCTCCCTGCCATTCCATGATACCACCCAAAAGATTAAAACAATTTAAAAATCCGGATTGTTTTAAAATTTGGCAAGCCTGTGCACTTCGTGCACCCGATCGGCAATACACAAAATAGGTCTGTTTTACGTCAAGAGTTTGCAAACCTATCATGAATTCCTGAGGGTTCCTGATATCTAATAATTGTGCACTTGGAATATGTTTTTCCTCAAATTCTTCTATCGTCCGAACATCAATTATCACACAGCCAGCTGTTTCTTTCTGCCGTTTGGTCCATTCTTCTTGAGTTAAGTCCATTTTTTTTTTACGAAGATACAACCAGAACTTTATTTAATTAAATTCTACAAATAATTTTGTAATTATAAATTTTATTTTACTTTTGTATATACAATAGTTGTAATTACAAGTTTAATGAACTCGAAAGATGTTTCTATTTCGATCATAAAGACCAGTAGTATTCTCAATGAAAAACTATCACATGCGTTGAAGCCTTATGGCATAACCATACAACAGTTTAACGTCTTGAGAATTCTTAGAGGATTGAATGGGGTTGCTGCCAACTTATCAACCGTTCAAAATCAAATGCTTAATAAAATGAGTAATACGACAAGACTAGTAGATAAATTGATCAATAAATCCTTAGTTAACCGAACAATTTGTAAAGAAAATAGAAGGAAGATTGAACTTTACATTACGGATGAGGGTTTGAAAATGTTGGATACTTTAGATCCTGTTGTTGAAAAAACAGAAGAAAAATTTGCCCAAAGCTTATCATCCTCCGAAAAAAAAGAGGTGGTGACTTTTTTAAAAAAAATGATAAACACTAACCATTAAAAAAATTATGAAAAAGAATATTTTAAGTTTACTTCTAATTGCTGCAATACAAACAATGGCTTTGGGTCAGTCTTCGATTCTGAAAGTAGATACTAAAGAGAGTCAAATTCATTGGATCGGTAAAAAAGTAACTGGACAACACGAAGGGAACATCAAATTGAATTCAGGTTCTATTGCAATGGATGATAAAAATATAGTAGGAGGGTCTTTTGAAGTCGATATGGCATCAATAGTATGTACTGATCTCAGTGGTGAATACGGAACCAAATTGGAAAAACATCTCAAATCAAATGATTTTTTTGGTGTGGATGATTATCCAATTGCTCAAATGAATATCAAGGGTGCTGACCAGAAAATGACTAATCATTTTGAAGTAACTGGAGAATTAACTATAAGAGGAATTACACACCCAATAAATTTTGAAATGCATTTAGACGGTGATCAAATCTCAACCAAGTTGATAGTGGATCGGTCTAAATATGATGTACGTTATCGTTCCGGTAGCTTTTTTGAAAACTTAGGCGATAAAATGATATACGATGATTTTGAATTGGATATAATACTAAAATTATAATCTGAAGAAGAATTAAATTTTTAGAAATAAAAACTAGAATTGCATAAAACAAATTATTATTGTTCGGGGATTGGGGTTATTAACAAATTATACTATATTTGATTTAATGAACCGAACAATAATTTTTTTCAGTTGGTGGCACACGAAAGTATCAATCCTATCGTGAAGAACCTCTGAATTATAAAAATAACATAGGCTTGTCATCACGACAGGCCTTTTTTAATGAAAAAAATGAACGTTTTTAAACTCCAATCTGAGCATAAAAAAATATTAGCGGATACCCTAACACCCGTTAGTGTATACCTAAAATTAAGGGATTTTTTTCCGCATAGCCTGTTATTAGAGAGTAGTGATTATCATGAAAACAACAATGATTTTTCTTATATCTGTTGTAATCCTATTGCGTATATAAAACTCAAAAATAATACACTAACTACTCAGCTTCCTGACGGTAAATTGACTGTTGAAACCATTGAAAATCCAAGAAGCATTCCTGAGCGAATTCATCAGTTTTCGAATCGTTTTGAAAGCAAAACCTATCCTTTTCGGTTCATTAGTAATGGTTTATTTGGATACATAGCCCATGAAGCCATTGAATATTTTGAAACCATTGAACTCGATAGCTACAAAGAAGGTCTAGATATTCCTGATATTTATTATGCGGTTTATCAAAATATTATTGCAATCAGTCTTTTCAATCACGAGGCACATCTCTTTTCACATACGTACCATGGAGATCACAACTTAGGAGAAATAGAGCGTTTGATCAATACCAAAAACAGCAGCCATTTTTCCTTTCATAAAGTGGGATCAAAAACATCGAATCTTACCGATGAAGAGTTTTTAACTCATGTCGATCAGGCAAAAAAACATTGCTACCGTGGAGATGTTTTTCAACTGGTTCTTTCCCGCCGTTTTTCTCAAAAATTTAAAGGAGATGAATTTAATGTATACAGAACGTTACGATCAATTAATCCTTCACCCTATTTATTCTTTTTTGATTACGGTGATTTCAAGATTTTTGGGAGCTCACCCGAAGCTCAATTGGTAGTTCAAGATGGCCGTGCGGAGATTCACCCAATAGCAGGAACTTTCAGAAGAACCGGAGATGATGTAAAAGATGCTGAGGCAGCTAAGAAATTAGCTTTGGACCCCAAAGAAAATAGTGAACACGTCATGCTGGTGGATCTAGCTCGAAATGACTTAAGCAGAAATGGAACAGAAGTTGTGGTAGAAAAAAACAGAGAAATTCAATTTTACTCCCATGTCATCCATTTGGTTTCCAAAGTGGTAGGGAAAATGAAGGAAAAGGCAAAAACCTTTCAAGTAGTCGCTGATACTTTTCCTGCCGGAACTCTTAGTGGAGCACCCAAACACAAAGCCCTTCAACTCATTGATCGTTACGAAAAAAATAAACGGAATTTCTATGGAGGCGCTTTAGGTTATATGGACTTTAACGGCAATTTTAACCACGCCATTATCATTCGCTCTTTTTTATCAAAAAACCAACAATTACATTACCAAGCAGGGGCTGGAATTGTTGCCAAATCCGTTCCTGAAAATGAGCTTCAAGAAGTGTATAATAAGTTGGGGGCTTTAGATAAGGCACTGAGCCTAGCCGAAGAAATTTAATCTTATTTTTGAACTATGAAATCAGTTTTTGTAATCGATAACTACGACTCATTTACCTATAATTTAATACACTATCTTGAAGAATTGAATTGTAAGGTGACCGTCAAGAGAAACGATCAATTTGATCTGGATGAATTGGATGATTTTGAATACATTTTATTATCCCCGGGACCTGGGATTCCAAATGAATCAGGACTCCTTAAAGCAGCCATAGAGCACTATGCTCCCTTTAAAAATGTATTAGGTGTTTGTTTGGGTCAACAAGCCATTGGGGAAGTCTTTGGCGGAACTTTAAAAAATCTTGATACCGTTTTGCATGGTATCGCAACTCCCGTCACCGTAGTCGAAGAAGATGAATTATTCAAAGATCTTCCTAAAACCTTTGAGATCGGTCGTTACCATTCTTGGGTGGTTGATACTCCATTACCAAAAGATTTAATTGCTACCTCTTTTGACTCTCAGGGTCAACTGATGTCTTTGCGTCATAAAAAATATAAGGTTCGTGGGGTTCAATACCATCCAGAATCGATCTTAACCCCTCATGGAAAAAAAATATTGGAAAACTGGATAAATTCTTAAAAAATGAAAGAAATACTCAATCGTCTGATTCAACATGAATTCCTTTCTAAGGATGAAGCTCGCCAAATGATTATTCAAATTGCCGAGGGAAAGTATACGCCTATTCAAATTGCTTCTTTTCTTACAGTTTATATGATGCGAAGTATCAGCCTAGCCGAATTAGAAGGATTTAGAGAGGCGCTATTGGAGTTGTGTATAGCCGTTGACTTAAGTGATTATGAAACCATAGACCTTTGTGGTACAGGTGGAGACGGAAAAGATACCTTTAACATTTCCACATTGGCTTCTTTGGTCACTGCAGGGACAGGAATAAAAGTAGCCAAACACGGGAATTACGGTGTTTCCTCGGGCTGTGGCTCTAGTAATGTTTTGGAATACATGGGAGTCCATTTCACCAATAATGAAACCATCTTAAAACGCTGTATTGAAAAGGCGGGTATCTGCATTTTACATGCACCCCTTTTTCATCCGGCAATGAAAAACGTAGCCCCGGTTCGTAAAGAGCTTGGAGTAAAAACTTTTTTTAATATGTTGGGTCCTTTAGTAAACCCTTCACTCCCCAAAAATCAGTTGACTGGAGTATTCAATCTCGAACTGGCACGTTTATACAATTACTTATTTCAAAAAACAGATCAAAACTTTACCATTTTACATTCATTGGATGGATATGATGAAATCTCATTAACGGGACCTACTAAGTCATTCAGCAATCATAGTGAACGAGTGCTCACACCATCCGATTTTGGAGTACAGCCTGTAAAAGCGCTCGAAATTGCAGGGGGTGAAAATGTAGAAAACTCCGCTTTAATTTTTAAAAATATCCTTGAAAATAAAGGAAGTGACGCCCAAATTCATGCCGTCTGTGCCAATGCAGCTATGGCAATTGCAACAGTAAAAAAAATGTCTCCAATCGAAGCTTTTGAAATGGCAAAAGAATCTTTGTCTTCTGGAAAAGCCTATCAGGCACTAAAAACACTCAAAAAATTAAGCGCAGCATGAGTATATTGAATCGAATCGTTAAAGACAAAAAAAAAGAAGTAGAGGCTCGGAAAAAACTTTTCCCTGCTTCATATTGGGAGACTTCTCCACTTTTTGAACGGAATCCTTTCTCATTGGCTTCCAATTTACGTTCTAGTCAATCTGGTATTATTGCTGAACACAAACGCCGTTCCCCTTCTCAGCAAAATATCAATCATTCTTTGAGTGTTACCGATGTTGCTCAAGGCTATGAAAAGGCCGGAGTTTGTGGTATGTCGGTTCTAACAGATCGAAAATATTTCGGCGGATCCCTTGAAGATCTCAATCTGGCACGCTCTATAACCAAAACCCCCCTTCTAAGAAAAGAATTTATAGTTGACTGCTATCAAATTATTGAAGCAAAAGCTCATGGGGCAGATTTGATTTTACTAATCGCTGCAATTCTGAGTCGGAAGGAAATTACAGATTTGTCCAGACTGGCTAAAAACTTAGGGTTAGAAGTTCTCTTAGAAGTACACAACGCCCAAGAATTGGACAAATCATTAATGCCTTCATTAGATCTAATTGGGGTGAACAATCGCAACTTAAAAAATTTTACAGTCGACTTAAATACCAGTAGAAATCTAGCCTCTCAGATACCTGACGAATTTGTAAAGGTTTCAGAAAGTGGTATTAGTAAAGCCTCCGTGATTCAGAATCTGAAAACATTTGGTTATCAAGGCTTTTTAGTAGGAGAGAATTTTATGAGAAGCGAAGATCCCGGAAAAGTTGCTTTGGATTTTATCAAAATTTTAGAAAATGAAGCTTAAAGTTTGCGGAATGCGGGATCCAAAAAATGTCGAAGCTCTAAAGAGTATTCAACCCGATTATATGGGATTTATTTTCTGGTCACAATCCGCACGTTATGTTAATCAGGAGACTCCAATACTCTCCGAGTCCATCAAAAAAACAGGCGTTTTTGTTGATGCCTCACTTGACTACATTGAAACTACCATCGAAAACCATCATCTCCAAACAATACAACTCCATGGCAATGAAAATCCTGCGTACTGCAAAATCATACGATCCATGAATAAGGAAGTGATCAAAGCTTTCAGCATTAAAGAAAAATTTGACTTTGAAATTTTAGAACCCTATCTACCTCATTGCGATTATTTCTTGTTTGACACCAAAGGCGAACTCCCGGGAGGGAATGGTTATACATTTGACTGGACATTGTTAAAAAATTACCCCTATTCTACCCCCTTTTTCTTAAGTGGAGGAATCGGATTGGAACACCTATCTGAACTACAAACCTTTATAAAAAATAATCTCCCGATCCACGCTTTGGATGTAAATAGTAAATTTGAACTCAAACCGGGACTAAAAAATATCGAAAAAATAAAACAGTTTAAAGAAAAACTTTATGAATTATAATGTAGACGAGAAGGGTTATTATGGTGACTTTGGAGGTGCTTATATTCCCGAAATGCTGTATCCGAATGTGGCAGAACTTAGAGATCATTACCTCCAAATATCTAGCGAAGCAGAATTCAAAAAAGAATTTGACACTTTATTAAAGGCTTATGTGGGTCGACCCACTCCCCTTTACTTTGCCAAACGATTATCCGAAAAATACAATACTAAAATCTATCTGAAAAGAGAAGACCTTTGTCATACCGGTGCGCATAAAGTAAACAACACTATCGGACAAATTCTATTGGCTAAGCGATTGGGTAAGAATCGAATTATAGCAGAAACTGGGGCAGGTCAACACGGAGTTGCAACTGCTACGGTATGTGCGTTAATGGGCATTGAATGTATTGTATATATGGGAGAATACGATATCAAACGTCAGGCACCCAATGTCGCTAGAATGAAAATGTTAGGTGCGGAGGTTCGTCCTGCTCAGTCTGGGAGTAAAACCCTCAAAGACGCAACCAACGAAGCTATTAGAGATTGGATCAACAATCCGGTAGATACCCATTATATTATTGGATCTGTAGTAGGACCCCACCCCTATCCTGATATGGTTGCACGTTTTCAATCAGTAATCAGCGAAGAAACCAAATGGCAATTGCAAGAATTAGAAGGAAGAGACTATCCTGATCACGTTATAGCTTGCGTGGGTGGTGGAAGTAATGCCGCTGGATTATACTACCACTACTTAAATGATCAACGAGTAAATATCATTGCGGTCGAAGCGGCTGGAAAAGGGATCCATTCGGGTGAGAGTGCCGCCACTTCCGTTCTAGGGAAAGAAGGGATTATTCACGGAAGTAAAACGCTTCTGATGCAAACTGCCGATGGTCAGATTACGGAACCGTATTCTATTTCTGCAGGCTTGGACTATCCAGGAGTAGGTCCCATGCACGCACATCTCTTCCGAAGCCAACGTGCAGAGTTTATATCTATACCCGATCAAGAGGCAATGGATTGGGGACTGACCCTTTCTCAAATGGAAGGGATTATTCCCGCCATAGAAACCGCTCATGCCTTTGCTGTTCTAGATAATCGACAATTCTATCCTGAAGAAATCATTGTTTTTAATTGTTCGGGAAGAGGAGACAAAGATTTAGATACCTATATAAACTATTTCAAATTATGATAAATCGTATTGACCAAAAATTTAAAGAAAATAGAAAGTTACTATCTATCTATTTTTCTGCTGGTTATCCTGAATTAGAAGACACCGTTCCTATTCTGGAAAGCCTTCAAGCGGCAGAAGTAGATATGGTGGAAATCGGACTGCCTTTTTCAGACCCCCTTGCCGATGGACCTACTATTCAAGAGAGCTCTACCCAAGCACTAAAAAATGGAATGACCACCGAAAAATTATTTGATCAACTAGAAGGCATTCGTGAAAAGATTGACATCCCCTTAATTCTAATGGGTTATTTTAATCCCATGATGCAATACGGCATTGAAAAATTCTGTAAACGCTGCGAACAAATCGGGATCGATGGATTGATTATCCCTGATTTACCCGTTGATGTTTATGATCAAGAGTATCAAACCTTATTTGAGCAGCACGGTTTATACAATATGTTCCTAATTACACCTCAAACTCCTGAGGACCGAATCCGATATATCGATCGGATTTCTAGAGGGTTTATCTATATGGTTTCCAGTGCGAGTGTAACTGGTGCAAAAAGTAACTTTGGAATTATTCAAGACGATTATTTTAAGCGGATTTCAAAAATGAAACTCTCAACTCAAACGGTTGTGGGTTTTGGTATCAGTAATTCCAAAACCTTTAAGGCA
>JAYNHN010000058.1:0-1303 GCA_038108035.1 Flavobacteriaceae bacterium | reverse complement strand
TCAACATTCGAGTGGAGCAATTATTGGGTCTGCCTTTATACAGTTTTTAAAAAAAGAAGGAATCGGATCAATTCCTCAATTTATTCAATCAATAAGAAACTAAAAACCACCACCAACCCATTTAAAAAATGGGTGCTATACTCCCCTAGAATCTAGGAATTGAATGAAAAACTTTTTGATTTTGTATTTACCTCAAACTACACTTCCTTGACAGCTACTCCCCGCACCCGCCGTACATCCGTAGCAATGTTGAGAAATACAAATGGAGCGTTTCTGGAGAGTCTCCAAATTAAAATCGTCAAGATGTTGAATCGGACTTGCTACCTTCAAATCCAACATTTGATTGAAATCACAATCGTAGATATAGCCATCCCAACTGATAGAAAGTGTATTGGTACACATCACATTGGCAACTGCAGCAGGATTAAAAGCCTCAACCAAAGACTGCATATAATTGTCATAATTTTCGGAAGCAATTAAGAAATCTAAAAAACGACTAATGGGTAAATTAGTAATGGTAAACAATTGATTAAATTCAATGTCAAAATCTTTTTTTAATGCTTTTTTATAATCTGATTCTAAGGTCTGTTGATCCCCAGGCAAAAAAGCCCCAGAAGGATTATAAACTAAATCCAATTGTAAATTGGTCCCCGATTTTCCATACCCTACTTCATTGAGTTTTTTTAAAGCCTCAATAGATTTATTAAAAACACCACTACCGCGCTGACGGTCCGTTTTTTCTCTTTTATAAAATGGTAAAGAAGAAACTACATGTACTTGATGTTTTTTAAAAAAATCCGGAAGGTCATAATATTTTTTATTCGCTCTTAGAATGGTTAAATTGGATCGTACAATAAAATCCTTTACACCGATGCGTGAAGCTTGAGTGACAAACCAACGGAAGTCGGGATGCATCTCTGGTGCACCTCCGGTTAAATCTAAAGTATGTACTGAAGAAATTTTTAGTAATTCTAGACATTTTTCTAAGGTAGAACGACTCATCATTTCTTTTCGATCAGGACCTGCATCTACATGGCAATGCCTACAGACTTGATTGCACATATAACCCATGTTTAATTGGAGGATCTCTAAGGCTTTGGGTTTTAATTGCCTTTGGCCTATTGATGAGATACGCTCCTGAAAAGTTGGTAAACCACCCGACTGGAAAATACCGTTACTAAGAACGTCCATTTGATAGTCGGTAGAAGAAAGGGGTGCCTTTAAAGATTTTAAAGATTTTTTACTCATTACATACTCCGTTTATTGTAAAGCTCCATCATTTGAACGCCATGTACCAATGAAG
>JAYNHN010000057.1:9211-12608 GCA_038108035.1 Flavobacteriaceae bacterium | reverse complement strand
CCCGGGGTTTATGGTAATCAGACTTTTGAAGATTATTACCAAAGTTTGCAACTACGCTATCCTCAAGTGAAATTCAATTATTTTCAGTCCAATGTGGAAGGGGAGTTGATCAACCGATTGCAAGAGGTGGGCTTTTCTTCCGATGCCATTCTTCTCAATGCCGGTGCCTATACCCATACTTCTGTTGCTATCGGTGACGCTATTAAAAGCATAAACAGCAGTGTGATCGAAATTCATATTTCAAACACTTTTGCCCGAGAGGATTTTCGTCATACCTCCTACATTACTCCCGTTTCCAAAGGATTAATCATTGGTTTTGGTTTGGATTCTTATCGCTTGGGTATTGAAAGTGTTTTGGATAGAAGTTAAAAGTACCTTGATTCTCTCCTTTAGGATTTTGATGCTGAATTGGTAAATACAAATTAATAGGATTTTGGAACTTAAGTTTTTAACCAAAGTCATAGGAGAATTCGAAATAAAGAACCTTGTTTTTAATAAGCGGTTACAATACTTAATTGATCCTTTTTTGTAAGCAGAACTTGATCTCTTGTGTCTATGAGTACATAGGTGTTTTGATAAAAATCCACTTTTACGATTTTTGTATTTAGCGAACGGTCTTACGGCTACTTTTTACGTTATATCCAAAAAAGAGGTAAGCAATGAACAACTTCGACTGAAGCCATTAGCGTGATACCATTTTTTATTTGTGTTTTGAATTACGACCGAGCAATTATTTTATATTTTCCTGATTGTATGCTAAATGTCCCTTCAATTAGATCAATCTGTATGGGTTTTTGATTGTTTAAATTAATCACTTCAACTTTAGAGTGTTTAAAAGTTTCCGGGATAATAATTCTTGCTGTACTAGTTTTAGGGACTTCAATTTTTAAAGAGAATGTATTTTCGATCAATTCCCAATCTGAAGAAATTAATCCCTGAGGAGAATGGAAGGAAGATTTGCACCATTTGATATCCCCAACCGGCTTGGGAGCAATAATTATATTTTGATAAGCGATGGAATTATCGGCCTGATAAATACCGCCTAGGCCTGAATAAAACCATTCCATTAGATGCCCGAGCATCATATGAAGATTGGAAACATTGGGGCGGGCGCTCCAACTTTCGGTTAAAGAAGTGGCTCCTCTTTTTATTTGGAGTCCGTATCCGGGTTTATCACTTCGATTATTCATTTTATAAAGAACATCAGACCGGCCATTTTTGCTCAACACTCGTACTAGAAAATGATAGCCTATATCACCTGCCGTAAGCGCGTAATCGTTTTGTTTTATTGAATCAATAAGGTTGTTAAATACTTTTTTGTGA
Organism: Flavobacteriaceae bacterium; assembly: GCA_038108035.1. GTDB lineage: Bacteria > Bacteroidota > Bacteroidia > Flavobacteriales > Flavobacteriaceae > MS024-2A. Next base: position 11,285 of record JAYNHN010000057.1, on the reverse strand, counting down.
TCCTGTTTAGGTAGAATTCCGGTATAAAGAGACATGGCATAAGAGGTTTGACTTCCGGTCGAACATAAACCCGTTTCAGTGTCATAAAACTTTTGTTGAAAAGCCTCTTTGACTTGATTAGCAATGGCAGTATATTTTTGAGCATCAGAACTTTTATTCAGCAATTCAGCTATTTTGGCAACCAAATTTAAATCGTAATAATAGATAGAGGTAGCGGTAACGGCTTTAGGGGTCAATTGTGCTTCTCCGGGATGTTTGGGCCCCAGATCGTACCAATCACCCAATCCGTGGTAGAGAATATGATCTTTTGTTTTTCCATAGAGATAATCAACATATTTGATCATCATCGGATAAGCTTTTTTTAACACTTCCATATTTCCGTACCACCGATAGATTTGCCACGGAATGATCACTGCTGCACTTCCCCATTCGGGGGAATCGCGGAAGCCGTCCTTAAACGGCACGAATTCAGGTGCAATATCCGGTACCAATCCAGTATCGATTTGAGAATCGATCATATCGTCTACGATTTTATCATAAAGTAGCTGAATATTGTAATTGTAATGCATCGAGGGACCGATGAGGTAGGTCTGTTCTAACCATCCCAGTTTTTCACGGTGAGGACAATCGGTTGCTACGCTGGCCATATTACTTTTAACGCTCCAGTTAATTAGATCGAATATGGAATTAAACAACGAATCGGAACAACGAAACGATCCTACAATAGGCGATGAGTTACGTGTATGGAGCATTTTTAATTCATTGATTTCAGTTTTCGTACTGCTGGAGTCCGGTTCGATAATTTCAACGTCGGCATATCGAAATCCATAATAGGTAAATTTTGGCTGCCAGGCTTCAATACCTTGACCATTAAGCGTATAGCTCCATTCGTAGGGTCCACCACCGCTACGTTGGGTAATGTTTCCTTCTTCATTGAGTAATTCATCTGGGCGAATTACAACTCGAGTTCCTTGATTACCTTTAACTTTTAACGATAGGATTCCGGAGGCATTTTGTCCGAAGTCGTAAATGGTTCTTCCGGTTTTTGATTTTGAAATTTTAACAGTTTGAAACGTATCCAACACTTTTAAGGGGTAGTCTTGTTCGGGTTCTAGTTTTCCGGTTGAATCGTATATTATTACAGGTTTTTGCCACTTAGAATCGTCAAATCCAAACGTACTCCATCCTTTTTGTTCTAGGTTTGCGTCATAATCTTCTCCACCGTAAATACTGCTGAATGTAATGGGTGAGGGGTATACTTTACAACTTTGGTCGGAAACAATATTTTTGATAGTACCATTTTTTAATTGGATCTGAATATTGAAGATTAATTTGGGATAACCGTATGCAACAACCAGTTTCCGATACCGCTCACGATTGATATTGTAAAATCCGTTACCTACAAAAACACCGATGGCGTTTCCTCCTTTTTTAATTTGATCTGTTATATCAAATGTGTTGAACAAAACTCTTTTTCTATAATGAGTCCATCCGGGAGTGAGAAATCGGTCGCCAATTTTATTATTATTAATATATAATTCATAATGTCCTAGACCACTAATGTGAATGGTGGCACTTTCAATAGCCTCGTTGACAGTAAAATCTTTACGAAACATGGGAACAATTGATTTTTTCAATCCTTTTTCTCCCAGATGGTTCCCAAATCCGTGTACTCCCGGAGTCGTTCTAAGGAGATCCATTGGGCATTGGACCAGTTGTTAGATTTGGGGTTCGTTAATTTATTTTTACAGTTTATTAATAAGACGGCTGTTAATAAAATGAGTACATTTTTTTTCATTTCTATTTTAGATTGGGTAACAGTTCAAGAGAATGTTTTAGGGTTGTATAGCTCTCAGGATCTGATAATAAGATTTTCTTTTCCGTTTAGGGTTGACATAGGATATTATATTTTTACTTCGTATTTGAATCCGTTTTATAATATTAGATTCTACATACTCAATTGATATAAACGTATTTATTTCCTATCGTTGTACTTCAAAGTTAAAATTTTATTTCAATTAAAAAAACCATAGAAAACTATTGCTGAAAAACGAATTTTCTGGTAGAGATATTG
>JAYNHN010000057.1:0-9201 GCA_038108035.1 Flavobacteriaceae bacterium | reverse complement strand
ATATTGATCAAGAATTATTCTCCCAAAAGATTATAGGTTCCTCTGATTAAAAACTGTGTAGTTGCTTCAAACTCATTTTTACTTTCTACTATTGAATAGCCGTCATAGCTTTCTTTTACTTCCACTTCAATTTGAGAGAAGTAGTAAGTGTCACCTTCTTTTTTGTCGAATACTAAAATATAGGGGATTTCGTCAACAACTACGATCGATTCACTGGGTAGTGCTCTTGCAAAACTAGAATCTGTAATAATACGGGCGTTTACAAACATGCCCGTTAAGAAATTGGCTTCGGACTCATTTTCTAAATGTCCGTGTACTTCTACGGTTCTATCCGCATCAATAAAAGTTCCAACAAGATGCACTTCCGCTTTATAGATGTTTGCAGAAACTTCCGGAATATTAAAATCAATTTTTTGTCCCTTTTTGACCTTCATTATATCCTTTTCAAAAACGGAAAGTTCTAAATGAATGTGGTCGTTATTTATGATTTCTATAATTTCACTAGCCGGAGAAACATAAGAGCCCTTAGTGACATTCACCTTTGTAATTCTTCCTGAAATAGGAGCGTAAATGTTCGTCACTGAGCTTATTTTTCCTTGACGAACTTTAGCCGGTGAAATATTAAGCATTCTTAATTGTTTGTCTAAACCTAAATGTCTGGAAACAGCGGATTTATACTCGCTTTCTGCTTTTAAATACTTTTTTTGTGAGGTTATATTTTCAGCTTTCATCATTACTTGTCGGTCGTATTCTGCCTTCAAATAGGTAAGTTGTTCATTGATTTCCATATATTGTTGTTGCAAAACGATGAACTCAGGATTTTCAATAGTAACCAGTACTTGACCCTTAGTAACTTTATCCCCTACAATTAGAGGTGTTGTTTTTATATAGCCTCCCATACTAGCACTTGCCAGCGCCTTACTTTCTGGGGGAACATCAATCATTCCATTGACAGTGACGATTGTGGGAAATGGTTTTTCTTCAAAACTTCCTAGTAGCATGTTGCTTTGCGTAAATTGTGATTGAGTTACTCGGATTCGGCCCTCTAGAATCGTCTTGCTTTCCGTATCGGATTCAGCTATCTCACTCTTTTTATTGCCACAACTAGACAAGGAAAAAACAAGACCAAAAAGAACTAATTTGTATGTATACCATTTCATAGGGTTGTATTTATAAGGTTAGGTAATTGATCGATATAATGGTTTGATTATACTGGTTAAGTTTATCCAGATAATTCAATTGGATTTCATAGGCACTTTCTAAACTTTGAATATATTGGTAGAAATCAATTTCTCCATTTTTAAAGCTAGCGGTTGCGGTTTTAAATATTTCTTCGGAAAGTGCTATACCCTCATTTTCATAGTAGTCCAATGTTTTTTGAAGTTGTTCTAAGTCAAGTTTTAGGGTATTGAATTTTTTTGATAATTGGATTTCGTATTCTTCAGATTCCGCAACTGCAATAGAATTCGCCAATTTTGCGGATTGAATACGAGCGGATTGACCATTAAACAGTAAGGGTATTTTTAGGCCTAATTGATATCCAAAAAGAATACTGTTAAGTCCTGAATTGGTGCCTTGAAAATAATTAAAGCTTAGATCGGGTAGTAACTTTTGTTTTTCGAAACGATGCGATGCTTTTAGTAAAGAGATTCGGTTTTGGTAATATCCGATTTCTGGGCTTGAACTGTAGTCTAAAGTTTGTAATTTCACTTTTAAGGAAGGGACTTCTGCTATTGCAAAGGGCTCATCCAGTTGAACTACTTTTAACAAACGGGTATAAGCTAGGGTTACTTCTTTTTCTGCCTGAGAATAATTAAGGTGCATTTGTTTTTGTTTAGAGGATGCAGTAATTTTTTCTAAATAATTCGTTTCACCCAATTCAAATCGTCTTGCAGCTACTTTTGAAAATTGGGTGTATAGACTGTCCAATTTCTTATAAACCCTTTTCTTTTCTCTTACTATTTGATAGGTATAAAACAAAGCGGTTACTTTGCGTTTCACACTCTTTTTTTCAATATCAAATTGGCTTGAAGTAACTCGATACTGTGCTTGATTGACTTTCTTTTCAGAAAAATAGACAGTTGGAAATCTCAAATCTTGTTGAATTCCAAATGTACGTAAGGGCTGATTGTTAGTGGCAAGGTTATTTTCATCATATCCATAATAAATCTGTGTTTTATCAAAACGAAAGGCACTATTTATAAAAACATTCGATTGTTCCTGGCGCAATTCATTAACTTTTAATCCCATGTTGTTTTCAATGGCTAGTGGAATTAATTCCTCAAGTGTCTTGGATTTTTGTTGAGCTTGAAGACTACAAACAAATAATAAAACTACGAAACTCAAATTTGTCACATTGATTTTACTTGAGCCTCTACTGTTTTTATTAGGTGTATTGAGGTAGGCATAAAGTACTGGTAAGACGACTAAAGTTAATAATGTAGCCGTTATTAGCCCTCCGATCACCACGGTAGCGAGAGGGCGCTGCACTTCGGCTCCTGCCTGGGTTGAGATCGCCATAGGCAAAAAACCTAAGGCTGCCGCTGATGCAGTTAATAGTATAGCTCTCATTCGATCTTTTGTTCCTTGTTTTATTATAGCTTCAATCGTTTCAAATCCCTTTTTTTGTAATTCTTTAAAGTGTTCAATTAAGACAATACCATTCAATACAGCAATACCAAATAATGCAATAAATCCAACTCCTGCAGAAATACTAAATGGTAAGCCTCGGATCCACAGTAATAAGACACCGCCTACCGCTGCAAGCGGAATTGCAGAAAAAATCATCAAGGCATCTTGAATCGATTTAAAAGCAAAAAATAAGAGTACAAAAATTAAAATGAGTGCAATGGGCACGGCAATCCACAATCGAGATTTTGCGCTTTGCAAATTTTCAAACTGACCTCCATATTGAATCGAATAACCTACGGGCAATTTTACATTTTGAGTTATTAATTCTTGCACATCATCTACCACCGATTGCAGATCGCGATTGCGTATGTTGACCCCTACCACAATTCTTCGTCTGGTGTTATCACGGGCTATTTTGGCAGCCCCTTTTTGATAGCTTATATCCGCCAGTTCACTTAGTGGAATTTTACCCCCACTAGGAATATCAATATAAAGATTTTTTAGATTCTCAATACCTTGGCGTTTAAGTTTATCAAGTCTTACAACAAGGTCAAAACGTTTTTCTCCTTCAAAAACACTTCCCGTATTTCGTCCAGCAAAACCCATTGATATGATATCATTTACATCCTGAATATTGAGCCCATAACGAGCAATTTTCTTTCGATTGAATTTGATATTCATTTCCGGAAGCCCGGCGATTTTTTCTACTGTTATATCTGCTGCTCCGGGAATATTTTCTATCAAAGTGGCTATTTCATTTCCTTTTTTGACGAGTATGTCAAGGTCTTCACCAAAAATTTTAATTGCAATATCCGCACGAACCCCAGTGATTAATTCATTAAAACGCATCTCTATTGGCTGGGTAAATTCTACTTCCATTCCTGGGATAACTGCAAGAGCTTCTTTAAATAGGTCTGCGAGTCGGTCTTTAGATCCGGCAGACGTCCATTCGTTTTTAGGTTTTAAAACAATAATTACATCACTTTCTTCCATAGACATAGGGTCTGTTGGTACTTCTGCCGCACCTATACGAGTCACTACTTGTTTAATTTCCGGAAATTCACTTAAAAGGATGCTCTCAATTTCGGTGGTTATTTCTATGGTATTGCTTAATGAGGTACCTGTTTTTAAGACAGGTTGAATCACAAAGTCACCTTCGTCTAGCGTAGGGATAAATTCGCTACCCATAGCTGTGAACCCGTAGAGGGTCAGAGTCAAAAGGACAACGGCTAAACCGAGCACTAATTTTTTACTTTGCAATGCCCAATGGATCACAGGTTCATATAGTTTATGGAACCACTTCATCAATAGTACTGAGACATTTTTATCGCTAGCTTTTGAGGGTTTTAAAAATAGGGATGCCATCACCGGAACATAGGTAAAACAAAAAATCATTGCCCCTATCAAAGCAAAACTGAATGTTAAGGCCATAGGCTTAAACATTTTGCCTTCTACTCCACTTAAGGATAAAATTGGAATAAAAACGATCAAAATGATCAGTTGACCAAAAATGGCTGAATTCATCATTTTTGAGGCACCAGAGAATGTAATTTCATCTTTTAATGCGTTGCGCTGGGTTTTAGGTAAGGCACTTATTTCATCCTTTTTTTGAGTAATTTGGAAAGCGATAAACTCTACTATTATTACTGCACCGTCTATAATAATTCCAAAGTCAATTGCTCCTAGACTCATCAAATTAGCGTCTACACCAAAAACGTACATGAGTGATAATGCAAAGAGTAAACACAAGGGTATAACAGAGGCGACCACCAATCCCGAACGGAAGTTCCCCAAAAGTAAAACAACTACGAAGATCACAATTAGACAACCCAGAATCAAATTTTCGGTAACTGTATATGTGGTCTTTTCAATCAATTCACTGCGATCCAAAAAGGCATTAATGGAGACCCCCTCCGGCAACGATTTTGAAATTTCTGAAACCCGCTTTTTTACTGCTTCAATCACCTTTTTAGAATCCGCATTTTTTAGCATCATTACCTGACCCAAAACCTTTTCGCCTTCGCCATTTCCTGTGATGGCTCCAAAACGGGTTGCATTTCCGAAGCCTACTTTTGCTACATCTTTGATATAGATGGGAAAATTCCCTTTATTTTTAACAACAATATTTTTGATATCCTCTAAAGAGGAAATTAATCCTTCGCCACGAATAAAAAATGCTTGATTGACTTTTTCAATATAACCTCCACCCGCAACACTATTATTCATTTCTAAAGCCGAAATGACATCTTGCGCTGTAACACGCATCGCATTTAGTTTTTCAGTGTTAATGGCTACCTCATATTGTTTGAGGAACCCGCCCCAAGTGTTTACTTCTACCACACCGGGGATGCCGGAGAGTTGTCGTTTGACAATCCAATCTTGAATGGTTCTTAGATCTTCAACTTTATATTGATCCTTAAATTTGGGTGATACCTCAAGTATGTATTGATAGATTTCTCCCAATCCAGTTGTAATTGGCCCCATTTCTGGAGTTCCAAATCCTTTAGGGATCTTTTCTGAAGCAGATTGGATCTTCTCTGCGATTAATTGGCGAGGTAGAAAGGTGCCCATTTTATCTTCAAAGACAATAGTAACTACTGATAGGCCGAATTTTGAAATAGATCGAATCTCAATAACTCCCGGTAAATTTGCCATTTCAAGTTCAACAGGGTAAGTGATGAATTGCTCCATATCTTGGGTAGAGAGATTGCGGGATGTTGTAATAACCTGTACTTGATTGTTCGTAACATCAGGTACAGCACCGATAGGAATTTTAGATAATGAATACAACCCAAAACCGATTATAAAAGCGGTAAATAGGAGAACAATGAGTTTGTTCTTTATGCTGAATTGGATACTATACGAAAGCATATATTATATAAAAATCTAAGTGAAAATTCCTAAAGTTAATATGGGATTAGGGAAATTAAAAAAATAAGAGGTCTGTGTGATTACTCAGGAATGCCTAGGGGGATGAAAAAATGCCTCCAAATAAAGATGGGAAGAGGGTTCTTGATAGTAAAAAGCGTGTTTTTTGAATGAATGCAATTCAAAAGGCTTGAATTCGTCGGTCTTGTCCGTTAAAACAAAAACGGAAATTGATAGGCTCTGAGAATGCTGCTGAAAAGGCAACTGTTCGTGATCTTTTTTTTCCTCTTGATGTTCTTCATTATGTTCTGTTTTAAGCGCTCCATAATGTTTGGAAACAAAAACTAGAACATTATCTCCATACTGCTTACTATGAAATCGAGCATGTTCAATAAATTCATCAATTTGCGTAATATCTACCAGTCCAATACCCGAACTCTGAAACAGAATGAGCAATGATAATGATATGGAAGAAAGTTTTATCATTAGGTTAAATATATATAATTTTAAATAAATAAGTATAAAGTATCCATTTATTAAACCAAATGAATTTACAGTTGGGGGTAAAGATGCATCTTTTCGGATTAGAAAATATATTTACCATTCCCTATGGATTTTTAACTCCATTCTAAGTGCGATTCTTCGACCGTACCATCCGTTATTATTCCGTTGTACTCTTTTGATTATTTACTTTCGATAAACAGGATACTTTACCGAATGATCTCTTCCGATGGAGGGTAGATGCTTAATTTTATTCAAATACTAAAGAATCAACTTTTTATCTAGTTCAACCAAAGGTAAAAAGTGGATGTTAAGATAGCCACCACTGGCATTGTCATCAGCAACTATTTGAGGTTTTCCATTTATTATTTGAATAGAGTTTTGATGGACGTGTCCTGTAAATATACCCAACAGATTGGGAGCGGTAAAAACTTGTTTGTAAAAATCAAGGGTAGTTTGATTCGGTCCACTTTCTGGCCATTGAGGACGTCTTTCTAGTTCAAAATTTCGATCTGAAGCCGCTCCCCAATTCGGGTTACCACACCCAAATAGAATATTCTTTCCGGGAGCATACATAGGAATATGAACCAATAAGACCAAGGGGATTCCACTGGCAAGGTGTTCCGTAAAAAAAGCCAATTGTTCTTCACTAATTTGATAGGTAGAATTGTCGATAGCCAAAAATCGGATTCCTTTGAAATCATAAGCCGCCATTAAGGGGTGATTTCCTTGATAAAGGGGAAGTAATCGTTTTTCAATCCATGTATCTCGTAAAGACTCCAAACTTCCTTCCATTCCTTCGTAATGCCAATCGTGATTTCCAGCTACATAAATGTAGGGTATTGCTGTTTCCTTTAATTTTGTGAGTACCCATTCAATGGCTGCTTCAGACGGAAAACTAAAAATATCTCCAATCAAGGTGATCACATCTGCATTGATCTCTTTTGCAAAGGCAAGTGTTTGTTTAAACGCTTCCTCTGGATTTGTTTTTACTCCTGATTTAAAATGGGTAGTTTGGTTATAGGCTTTTGCCATTCGATTACTAAACTGTTGGTAGGGAATTCCTCTTTCATCATCTCTAAACAAGTGGGTGTCAGCTATATGAACTACTTTTATGGATTGATGGATGACCTCAGCATAAAAAAACACCTCTTCCTGATCGATGGTGGTGTATATCTTGACAGGTGTTTTAATTTTATTTTTTGAGGTTTTTGTACCAGAACCGGTTGCAAGTCCTGCTCCCGCTAGGGCTGTAGTTGTTTTTCTAAAAAAAGATCGACGTTTCATAAAGTGAGTTTCGTTTCCAGACGGTTCAAGATAGAATAATTATTTTTATTTGTTCTTCTTTTCAATTGCTCTCCATGTATAGCTCTTGTGAACGATTTTCCTGGAGCCTTCGTATTTTAGTAACAGAAAATCATCGGTGAATACTCGCTATTTTGGAATTAATATTTCGGCTTTAGCAATGGCGGCATTTTTTTTATAGATAATCGAAATTGGATTCATTGGGCTTGTGATTTTTTTGGGTTCCATGTGATTGAACAAATCAAAACTCAAAAATTGGAAATTGAGCAAATTACTGAGACAGGAATGGACTACATAGATGGAACTGCAAATAGTAATCCCGATAGACTGCGGAAAGCATTTCATCTTGATTCGATTTTTTTAAAATTGATATTGATTTTTCTGTAGTATGAGTTTCCCAAAGGGTATACACTTTCCGTCTTGTGATCGTTTTTTCGGTATTATTTCTAATTATTCATTGGCTGGTCGAATTCCATAAATCAATAAATATCCTATCATCCAGAATTCTCCAACTGTAGCTGGAATGGTTAAATAGCTTAACAAAGAGCTTTCGAAACCAATGTAGTTAATGGTTGTACTTATCAGGTAGCCGATACCGCCGGCAATCAAGGTTCTCCCCAACCCTACGGGCATCCTTTTTGAATTGGTTATAATATATCCCAATGGGATAAGCCAAAGCCCAAAGAAAAGACCGCCGACTCTCCAAACATTAGAAATTAAACTTCTCAAAAGTTCGATTAATAGTACTTTGTCTTCAAAGGGATCAGAAGAACTTGCAATTTCAATGGCGGAGCCCATTGAAATTGCACTAATCATAATTATTACTGAATTTACCATTCCCCAAATACCAACTGTCCAAGCTGCCCACTCGTTTATATTTCTAAACAATTTATAAAACCATACTGCGGTAAGAGCTTGTGAAACAATTATTGAAAATTCCAATAGAAGTCGGGTTCTGGCAAGGGATTTAAGGTTAATTAAATTTGATAGTGTTTTCTGAGAGTCTTCTGGGTCAAATATCTGAGAGTGAAATATTAGAAATCCAAAAATACCAGAAACTGCCATAATGAAGTACCAAATTCCTGCAGTTCTAGCTGTCCTTACCTGTTCACTTTCTTTGTTATTGATAGCCATATGATTTGTTTATTTGATTTTAAAATTTGGTGATCACGGTTTTATGCATGCTTAGTTACATGTTAAAGCAATGAATTATAAGTGTTATTGGGTAGTAGTTTTTATTCTAGTAATTTTATTGATTCAATAGTAATTCCTTTTCCACAGTATTCGTTGGATTCAGACCAATTCAATTGAACGGATAAAGGAAATGTTGAGTTTTGTAAATCAATATTCGAGTTTTGTGGTAATTCAGAAAATCGATCCTCTGTTTCTCGTCCATTTATATTTATTATCCAGCCTCCACAGCAAGCGCACAAAGTCATGTCAAAACCTAAAATTGTTGCAGTAGATTCAAACTGAATTTGAGAGTCTTCGTAGTCACTACAACTTGTTAATATTACTAAGCCAAAAAGTAACATAAGCTCTGTTTTTGATTTTTTATAAATATTCATTGGGTTGGCTTTTTTTTCAGCTTGCGTACAACTAGTGTATATGTTCACCCTAGGTGTGTTTATTTCCTTTTATATTTTTGTTTTTGTTCAACAATACTTCCCAAATCAGCATGTATTGTTGAACTTTTTGTAGTGTAAAAATCATCTAAAGGGTTCATAATACTGTCTATTTCACGTATTGAGACTTGGGTATAGCGTTCTGTAGTCTTTAAGCTAGAATACCCCATTAAAGTCTGAATAGGTCTTAAACTTACCCCTTGTTCTAATGGATGTGTTGCAAAACTATACCACCATGTATGCGGACTTATCCTTTTTTGAATGTTTGCAC
>JAYNHN010000056.1:7469-12746 GCA_038108035.1 Flavobacteriaceae bacterium | reverse complement strand
TGCCTCCTCATCGCTGAGTTTGGGATTGTCCCAACTTGCTTGTAAATAAGGCATGTTGTTTTTTATAAAGGCTGCAGCAGTTATCACTCGATGCATCCCTGCACCATTATTGTAACTATCACTACCCCAAAGGGGTGGATATTGATACCCTTCTTTTTCATTCAGATAACGAACTCCTTGACCATTAGATCCATGACAAAGTGCGCATTCGCGAACATAGATTTCTTTTCCAGTGCTGAGGTTGACTGCTTGATTGGGCAATTCAATATTGGGATATCCTTTAAAAATTTTTTCGTTGAGTTTGGGAATGCCCTCATCCAACCATTTCATATAGGCAATCATGGCTTGGATCTGTGGAGCATCTGGAGGAAACTTTTTTCCATTCATACTGCGTTCCATACAACCGTTAATTCGATCTTCGAGTGTCCCTGTGGCATTGGCCCTTCCACCAAACTGAGGAAAACGTCCCACAATTCCGATCCAAGAGGCCGATCCGGATTGCGTTCCGCCATTCAAATGGCAATTGGTACACGACAAATTATTTCCCGCAAATTGTAAACTTTTATCTTCAGCTAAAGGCCCCATATACTTTGAAGACTCTGCTACCAAGCGATATCCTTCCTTAACCTGTTTGGTAACATTTGGATTGTTTAGAACGAGCGTATTGGCATCCCAAATTGCGAGATTTTCAGGGGGTGTAGTTTCTATTCCATCATTTGTAGGTTGATACTTCATAAGTCCAATAAGAATTACGACGATCAACAATGAGAATGAAATCATCAATACAAGTAGTCTTTGAACTAATTTTTGAAAAAGATGCATGGTTATACTTAATAATTGGTTTAAGGTGACTTTTAACAGAGTACACTAAAATACAAACTATTGGTCTTTCAATAAAAAAAAATAAGTTTTGAATCGTCAAAGCTCTTTTTTGTATTTTGGAGGGCAAATAACAAAAAATTTATAATGAAATCTGTTTTTTTCTTACTCTCTTTTATAGTCTTTAACTCAATAACCGCTCAGCAGTGGGTAACACCTGTTGTGGAAGGTTATGGAGAGATTCAGTATTTTAAAGAAGCTCAAGAACAACCCCATGCCGATCAAGATTACAAAATTATTTTTGATATTACCTCTGATGCTCAAAAAAATGGTGTGAATAAAGGTTTATGGAAGGTTGCTCGAATGTTGAATATGTTTGGCGTAGTTCATCAACCTAAAGATAAAATCCATTTGGCGGTGGCTCTTCACGGGGAGGCATCTTATGTTGTTCTTTCCGAAAAAAACTATCAAGCTCGTTTTAACAAGCCCAACCCCAATTTGGATTTGATACAAAAACTTAAAGAAAATGGGGTAGAATTGTATGTCTGCTCCCAAGCCATTGCTACCAGAAAGATATCTCACCATGATTTAAATCCTGCAATTGTTCCTGCCTTATCGGCCATGAGTGTTCTTGCCAACTACCAAATTAAAGGCTATCATATAATGCCATAGTTCATTTAGAGTTCCGATACCGTTTCGATCAGTCGATTCATTTTTTCACTGAGCGATTGGATTGCATCCGAATAACGAACATCCCATTCCTCCAATCGATTCGATGACTTAAGCGCAATTTCGTATTCCAATCCGGGTAGGATCCAAGCTGCGTAACCGCTAAAGGGATCCGAAGAGGCATACAGAGACTTATACCACGATCCAAAATACATACCCTTTTCAGAAATAAAACTTTTTTCAAGAGCAATCAGTTGTTTGTTAATGGACTGCAACTTTCTCTTGGTTCTTTTACCATTTTGTAAATAGGAATCGAGAGCGGTCGTTAGCCGTTCACTAACTTCTTTGAGTTCATCAATTGCTTTGACGGATAGATCAAAGCCTTTAAATTCAGGATTAAAGACTTTGAATCGAGAGGTAGCGTTTTCAAAATGCATTTTTAAATCAGTGGCATATCGATTTAAATTATAAGGAATAAGATCCCCATTTGCCATCCGAAGCGCCATTAAACCGGCCATTTTCTCTACCATAGGCCCCATTTTAAATTCCGGATCGACAAATTTTTGATAAAAATGAAAACTATCGTAGTTGGAATGATAGAGGTTGGGACCTCCGGCTCCACCACTCAAAGCAGGTACCCCTACATGCATATAAAAGGCAATATGGTCGGATCCACCACCCAGATTTCTGATATTAGGTTCCTTTTGACTTTCTTTTTTCCAAAACTCAAAAAGATTTTGGTCCGTGTATGGATAATCTACTTTTTTGGAAGCCTCAACGAGTAATTTTTTTAAGGTGGGTGCAGCAGCAGCTCCAAAGTTTTTTCCAGAGACTCCACCATCAAAATTCATGTAAACAACTCCTTTTGCGTTTAATTCTTCTCGCATTTGCTCAACCCATTCGCTTGAACCGATTACTCCATGTTCTTCTGCATCCCAATGGCCAATCAAAATAGATCTTTTGGGGCGCATACCCTTTTGAGCCATTTTCCCCAATGTTTCGCTTAGATTCAGTAGCATGGCCGTTCCGCTATTGGGATCGGTAGCACCAAAACCCCAGGCATCAAAATGACAACCCAATAGAATCCATTCATCGGGAAACTCACTTCCTTTTAATGTTCCAATTACATTCGTAGCTCGAACAAAATCAATGGCTTGGTCAACTTTGAGATGTACCTTTAGTTCATTTCCTCCTTCCATACGATAGGTGAATGGAAGTCCTCCCTGCCAGGCTTGTGGAACAGGTTTACCCTTCATTTGTTTTAATATTTTTTCAGCAGCACCATAGGCTATTGGAGTGACGGGAATGGTATGCAATTGAGCCTGCTTAGGATCCAGTCGTTTGATTTTCTTTTTTCCATCCAGGGGAAGTGCCGGTTCGAAGGGAGTTAAAGGGTCTCCCGTAAAATCTGTAGTGAGAAGCGATCCTCTCTGAATGGTCGATTCGTTGTAGTAGGGCCCTTCGGGATAAACCAGACCTTTGGTAAATCCACTGTCTTTTGGATCAGTAAAAATAATCAAACCCGCAGCTCCATTCGCTTCGGCAAATTTGGCTTTAAACCCTCTAAAATTTCCTCCATATCGAGCCAAAACAATCTTTCCTTTCACATTGATCCCCAGTGCCTCAAGTTGTTCAAAATCTTCTTTTCTTCCGTAGTTGGCATAGACAACCTCAGCAGTAACCTCACCACTACCAGAAAAGGCATTCCATCCTTTCCATAAAAGTGGGTCATCAGAAAAAGGGTCACTGGCTATGATGTCTTCTTGTTGGTTAAGGGGTTGTCTGAACGGAGTAACCAATTCAACTAAAGAATATCCCGGTTGGTTGGGCAAATACACATCGTAGGGGTATTGAGTAACTTCAAATCCAGCGTTTTCCATGACTTGAGCCATGTATTTTTGAACGGCAGTATTGGTTTGACTTCCTACAACATGAGGCCGAGCAGTCAAAGTTTTTAAGTGTTTTTTAAAAGAGGTGGTGTCAATTAAATTAAAAAAAGAATTTTCGTTTTTCAATTGCTCTTTCCATGAATCGGACGTGTAGCCTTCATATTGAGCATGAATAAATAGAAAACTTAAAAGACAAAAAAGAAAAGATAGTGAATGATTTTGTTTCATAAAAAATAATATTGAGTCAGTTATTAAATATACAATTTCTTAGAGTTCATTAGGTATCAAAATGAATCGATTTTCAATTTGAAAGGAAAGCAATCAATAAAGGTTGATTTTGTATATTGTAAAATCAAAAGTTTTTTTAAATCCATATCCTTATTGTAGGGGACATGCATTTAAAGTATACTAAAACGATTTAATTTAATTAGTAAAAAAAGAACAGATGAACCGTTTTAAAAACAATTTGCTTACACTGGTCTCAATCCTTGTGACAGCTCCTATTTTTTCTCAAGACACGATCAAAGATAAAATCCTTGAAATTGCAACCATTGAACAAAAGGTCATGATGCCCATGCGTGATGGTGTCCGATTGGCAACCGATATCTATCGCCCTAAAACGGACCAAAAAGTTCCTACTATCTTTTCTAGAACTCCTTATAATTTTAATTCTTGGGGTGATGGCAAAGAACGAACCAGAACTCTGGAGCGTGCCTATGAAGCACTTAAAAGAGGGTATGCCTATGTAGTCCAAAATGAACGAGGGCGCTATTTCTCAGAAGGAGAATGGGATATTTTAGGAGTTCCTCTGACCGATGGATACGATGCATTTAGTTGGCTTCAGGATCAGAAATGGTCTAATGGTAAAATCGGCACCTTGGGTTGTTCTTCTACCGCTGAATGGCAAATGGCGGTGGCCGCTTTAGACCATCCCGCTCATGCGGCCATGGTACCTCAAGGTTATGGGGCGGGAATCGGTGTAGTTGGCTCCTATTATGAACAAGGCAACTGGTATCGTGGTGGGGCAGAACAACTTTTGTTTCCCTCTTGGTTGTACGGTGTAGAACACGATAAATTCAAACCAAGAATCCCCCCAGGTGCCACTCAAGAGGATTTGATCCGAATTTCGAGGTTTTATGACTTAGCTCCCGAAAACCCCCCGGTTGATTGGGCCGAAGCTTTTAAACATCTCCCGCTTCAAGATTTACTGAAAAGTGTGAATGGTAAAAAAGAAATTTTTGATAAAATGATCCGAAGAAAACCCAACGATCCGGAATGGTTTACAGGTGGATTGTATCACGATACCATGGGTTTTGGCGTTCCAAGCTTTTGGTTTGTTTCGTGGTATGATGTATCTGTGGCTCCCAATATTGCACTTTTTAATCACGTTCGAAGTCAAGGCGACGATGAATTTGTTAAGGACAACCAATATTTGGTTATTGCGCCCACTTTGCATTGTGGTTTTACTCGCGCAACTGAAAATACCATAGTAGGAGAACGTTCGGTTGGCGATGCACGCCTGAATTATGATGAGCAAATCTATGCATGGTTCGATTGGATGCTTAAAGACCAAAAAAATGAATTCAAATCCCAAACCCCACGAGTTCAATACTACACTATGGGTATAAATAAGTGGCAGTCGTCCGAAGAATGGCCACCGAAAAATACGACCCTGAAGACTTTCTATCTTAATAGCAATGGAAAAGCAAATTCCAGATTCGGCGATGGTAGGCTTACTAACAAAAAAGATCGCTCCGGTAAAACCGCAGATTCCTTTTATTACGATCCAATGGACCCAGTAAATTCCTATGGTGGTGGGGTATGTTGTACGGGTAATGCCGTTCAAGGAGGCGCTTTTGATCAGCAAGAAATGGAAAAAAGAGAAGACCTACTGGTATAT
>JAYNHN010000056.1:0-7459 GCA_038108035.1 Flavobacteriaceae bacterium | reverse complement strand
GGTATATACATCGGATGTTCTTGAACATGGAACTGAAATTACTGGATTTATTGAAAGTACACTCTACCTATCTTCGGATGTAAAAGACACAGATTTAACTATTAAGCTAATTGATGTATATCCTGATGGTTCAGCATACAACTTGGACGAAACTATTCAGCGGATTCGCTACAGAGAGGGATACGATCAGGAGGTCTTTATGGTAGAAGGCACGGTTTATAAAATAGAGATGACACCCATGGCAACCAGTAATTATTTTAAAAAAGGACACCGAATTCGTATTGAGGTTTCGAGTAGTAATTTCCCAAGATTTTCAAGAAATTTAAATACGGGAGGAAACAATTTTGATGAAACTGAAGGGATTATTGCTCATAACAAAATTCATCATTCAACAAAATATCCCTCAAACATCCGACTTCCATTTGCCACAAAAAAAACCGTTCAATAGATCATGAAACGCTTCACCGTATTGTTTTTTGTATTGGTTTCAGAACTGAGTTGGGCTCAAAAGGAACCATTTGCAAGAGTCCAATCCTTTTTCGAGGCTTTTCATCAACGTGACAGCATACAACTTACCCATCATTTTGATCCTGAGGCAAAGCTCCTTTTTACCTCCAATGACCCACAAGGTCGGCCAAAACAAAAAAAACTAACGGTACATGAATTTATCGTTCGGGTTTCCACACGTGCTGATCAGCCTATATGGGAGGAAAAAATTGGAGAGCCTATCATTACCCAGCACCAAAACTTGGCAACTGTTTGGGTGCCTTTTGAATTTTATTTGGACGGAAATTTTTCGCATTCGGGTCATAATTTATTTCAACTTTTTTGGAATGGATCGAATTGGAAAATTGTATTTTTAAGTGACACAAGAGAATCAACAAAGTAAACCATGGAACAAACATTCATACAAGAAGATTTTCTTCTGGAGAACGAATTTTCAAAAAGATTGTATCATGATTTTGCTGCCGATCATCCTTTAATAGATTACCATTGTCATTTGCCCCCTGATGAAATTGTTCTGAATAAAAAATATAAAAATATTACAGAGTTATGGATAGCAGGGGATCATTACAAATGGCGAGCAATGAGAACCAACGGAATCAAAGAGTCGCAAATTACAGGTGATGCTACTGATGAAGAAAAATTTATGGCTTGGGCAAAAACAGTTCCTAATACTCTTCGAAATCCACTCTATCACTGGACTCACTTGGAGCTTAAACGTTATTTTGATACCGATCTATTGCTCAATGAAAATACAGCAACCGAAATTTATCATCATACAAAAGCCCAGCTTCAGCAGTCCGATTTTACCTGTAGAGGATTGATAAATAAAATGAAAGTAGAGGTGGTCTGTACAACAGACGATCCAACCGATACACTTCTTCATCATAAAAAAATGAGGAGTGAACAAGCTCATTTTCGAATGAGTAGTTCTTTTCGTCCTGACAAGGCTCTTTTGATCGAATCCGATCAATTTCTGAATTATTTGGAGCGATTGTCTGCGTCCGCTAATTTACCGATCACTTCCTTAAAAAGCCTTTGCGAGGCATTGATTTTGAGGATGGATTATTTTCATGAAAACGGCTGTCGAATTTCGGATCATGGATTGAGTTCGATTCCTTTTTCATTGGCCAAGGAATCCCGAGTGGGCGAAATCCTTCAAAAAAAACTCAAGGGGATGCTTCTCACTCCTACGGAATGCGAACAATTTAAAACCTATTTACTTCTTTTTTTATCGGAAGCCTACCACCAAAGGGGATGGGTACAGCAATTTCATTTAGGTGCTTTGCGAAATACCAATTCCAGAATGGAGCAGCTTTTGGGACCGGATACCGGTTGGGATTCCATTGGAGAGTTCCAACAGGCACAAACTCTTTCTCAGTTTTTAAATCAACTGGATCAAAAAAATATATTGACTAAGACGATTCTTTATAATTTAAACCCTGCGCAAAACGAGGTGTTTGCATCTATGGTAGGGAATTTTAATGATGGAACGGTTCGAGGAAAAATTCAATACGGATCCGGATGGTGGTTTTTGGATCAAAAGGAGGGAATCATCAAACAATTGAATGCGTTATCCAATATGGGATTGATCAGTTGTTTTATTGGAATGTTGACTGATTCTAGAAGCTTTTTGTCGTTTCCGAGACATGAATATTTTAGAAGAATTTTATGTAACGAATTTGGAAAAGACATTCAAAATGGAGAACTTCCAACAGATATAAACCTAGTGGGAGGAATTATTGAAAAGATTTGCTATTACAATGCAAAGGAATATTTTGATTTTTAAATAAAAAATGAGTATGAAAAAAATTGTCACCTTTGGAGAAATCATGATGCGATTGTCACCACCCGACTTTTTGCGTTTTTCACAAACAAATCACTTTGATGTTGTTTATGGAGGGGGAGAATCCAATGTGGCAGTCTCTTTAGCTAATTATAAAATTCCAGTTGAGTTTGTAACGCGTCTTCCACAAAACGATTTAGGTCAGTGTGCATTGATGGAAATGCGAAAAAGAGGGGTAGGCACCCAACACATAGTGGAAGGAGGCGATCGTTTGGGGATCTACTTTCTGGAAACGGGTGCTGTAAGTAGAGGCAGTAAAGTAGTCTATGACCGTGCTCACTCTGCAATGGCCGAGATCCAACAAGGAATGATAGATTGGGATACCGTTTTTCAAGAGGCACAATGGTTTCATTGGACGGGTATTACTCCCGCTATTTCTAAAAGTGCTGCTGATGTTTGTTTGGAGGCGGTAAAAAAAGCAAGCGATAGGGGACTCATCATTTCTACAGACCTAAATTACCGTGCAAAACTTTGGAAATACGATGGAGATCGAAGAAAAATCATGAGTGAATTGACCTCTTACTGTGACATTATTCTAGGGAACGAAGAGGATGCAGAAATGCATTTTGGTATCAAACCCAAAGATTTGGATATTATCACTCAAGGACATCATGTCAAAGCCGAGGCTTATCTTTCTGTTTGTGAACAAATGAAACAACAATTTCCCCGAGCACAAAAAGTGATCACTACTTTGAGAGGATCACTTTCCGCATCACACAATACATGGGCGGGTGTACTTTACAATGGTAAAACTCTATTTAAGAGCAGAGAGTATGCAATTACGCACATTGTGGATCGAGGTGGACGGGGCGATCCATAGATGGGGGGGTTGATCTACGGGTTGTTACAATTTCCTGATAACGATCAAAAAGCACTGGATTTTGCAGTAGCGGCTTCCTGTTTAAAACACACGATAAAAGGGGATGCGAACCTAGTAACAATTGAAGAAATAGAAAAATTAATGGGCGGAGACGCTTCTGGGCGAGTCGCTAGATAATATAAATTATGGCAAATTATACACGACTTCAAGTGATTGAAAAAATGAACCATTCAGGGTTGGTTCCATTGTTTTATCACCACGACACTGAATTAGCAAAAAACGTTTTAAAAGCAACCTATGATGGGGGTGCTCGATTGATGGAATTTACCAATCGAGGTGATTTTGCTCATGAGGTCTTTGGAACACTCAATAAGTATGCTCTTAAAGAATTACCGGGTATGATTTTGGGCGTAGGTTCGGTCACCGACGCTGCCGCCGCATCTCATTATATGCAGCTTGGAGCCAATTTTGTGGTGACTCCTGTTTTTCGAACAGACATCGCTCGAGTATGCAATCGAAAAAAAATTCTTTGGTCTCCTGGATGTGGAACCCTGACTGAGATCGCCCATGCAGAAGAGTGGGGGTGTGAAATCATCAAGCTATTTCCTGGTAGTGTGTATGGGCCTGAATTTGTCAAAGCAATTAAGGGCCCCCAACCCTGGACCTCAATCATGCCCACTGGAGGCGTTACTACCGAGAAAGAAAATTTAAAGGCGTGGTTTGATGCCGGCGTCAGTTGTGTGGGCATGGGCTCGCAATTGATCTCAAAGCAGATAATTAAAAATCAATCGTTTCAGCTACTTGAAGAACGTGTTCGTGAAACTTTAAAAACGATCGAATCTCTGAAATCTAAATGAGATGAAACTTTGCTTTAAAAACCTGAATGGATTTTCGTTGGTTTTGCCACTCTGTCTTATTTTGATAGGTTGCCAGTCTCGACAAGTACGGGTATTAAAATTGGCTCATTCTTTGGATTTAAAGCATTCGGTTCATCAGGCTATGGTTATGATGAATCAAGAATTGGTTCAGATCTCAGATGGAAAAATGCAAATTAAAATATATCCAAGTCAACAATTGGGTACGGAAAGAGAATGTCTTGAACTCCTTCAAATTGGTAGTTTGGATATGACCAAAGTATCGGTAGGGGTAATGGAAAATTTTGCGCCTAAGATGAAGGTTTTGGGACTTCCTTTTTTATTTCGAGACCGCTCCCATTCATTTGCAGTGTTGGACGGTTCCATTGGGAAGGAAATTCTGGATGACGGCAAAAAATATTTATTAAAAGGATTGGGCTATTACGATGCGGGAAGTCGCAGCTTTTACACCAAAGATAAAATGATTCATTCCCCTGAAGATTTGAAAGGAATGAAGATTCGTGTAATGGAAAGTGTCACGGCCATGGATATGGTTCGCAGCTTGGGAGGATCTCCCACTCCTATTTCTTGGGGAGAACTCTACACTGCTTTGCAACAAGGGGTCGTGGATGGAGCAGAAAACAATCCTCCGAGTTTTTATTTTTCAGGTCATTTTGAGGTTTGCAAATATTATGCTTTAAACGAACATACTTTTTTGCCCGATGTGGTGGTGATCAGTAATGCTACTTGGGAATCCTTGAATGATCAAGAGCGTTTTTGGCTGGAAGAGGCGATGAAACGTTCCGTTGCTTATCAACGAATTCTCTGGCAAGAGTCAGAGCAACAAGCTTTAGAAGCTTTACTTGACGAAGGAGTAGAAATCATTAGACCCAACAAGCAAGCCTTTCAATCAAAAGTTCAAAACGTTTACGATCAGTACAAGGAAACGGAATTGTATGAATTGATTGAAGAAATTAAAAATTTTGAAAGCCCACTGAATGAGAAAAAAAATTGATTTTGTAGTAGAACGCATTCTAATGATTCTGATGACGGTTATGGTTGTAAACGTTCTTTGGCAAATTTTTAGTCGTTATTTATTGAATAACCCCAATGTCTTCACCGATGAGTTGGCACGATACCTGATGATGTGGTTGGGCTTACTGGGAGCCGCATATGTAGCTGGTAAAAACTTACATGTTGCCATTACCTACCTCCCTTCAAAGTTGAATATAAAAGCACAAAAAAAAATGACAATTGTGGTCACTCTTTCGATTTTATTTTTTTCTGTTTTTGTATTTATTGTTGGAGGCGGTCGATTGGTTTACATCAGTTATATATTAGGACAAAGATCTCCAGCCCTTCAGATTCCTTTGGCATACATATATGCCGTTTTACCCTTAACAGGTTTTTTGATTTTGATATATAAGTTGGACGATTTAAAATGTATTTTATGGAAGAAATAATCCCTATTTTAGTATTGATCGTATCCTTTATTGGATTTCTTTCCATAGGTACTCCGGTCGCTTGGAGCATTGCGATTTCTTCCTTGTTAACGATTTTAGTTTCCATTCCTTTACTGCCATCATTGACCACCATTTCGCAACGGATGGCTACCGGATTGGATAGCTTTTCATTGCTTGCCATTCCCTTTTTTATTCTTTCCGGTCAATTGATGAATAGAGGCGGAATTGCGGTACGCTTGATTGCATTTGCCAAGACTCTAGTAGGGTCGTTTCCCGGAGGGCTGGCATTGATTAATATATTGTCAGCTATGCTCATGGGATCAATAGCCGGATCTGCGTTGGCTTCTGCATCAGCTATGGGAACGATTTTGGGTCCTGAAATGGAAAAAGAGGGGTATTCTAAAGAATTTGGTGCCTCCGTAAATATTACATCGAGTACCATTGGATTGATCATTCCTCCTAGTAATATTTTAATTGTTTATTCTTTGGCCAGTGGTGGTGTTTCAATTGCAGCTTTGTTTTTAGCAGGATATATCCCTGGGATTCTAACCGGATTGTTTTTGATGATTGTTGCCTCACTTTGGGCGAAAAAGAAAAAATACAAATTAGGAAAGCGATCAACTATAAAAGAGGTTTGGATTTATTTTTACAGAGCTTTTGCCAGTCTTTTATTATTAATTATCGTTATTGGTGGAATCGTTTCAGGCATATTTACAGCCACAGAGGCATCAGCGATAGCCGTGTTGTACACCTTTCTATTGGGACTCTATTATAAACATATCAACTGGAATAATCTTCCTGGAATTCTACTTGAATCTTCAGTCACCACTGCTGTAGTTATGTTACTTATTGGGGCTTCTATGGGAATGTCATGGGTACTTTCTTTTGAGAATATTCCTCAAGATATTAGTACGTTTTTACTATCCATTAGCGATAACCCTGTTATTGTTTTA
Organism: Flavobacteriaceae bacterium; assembly: GCA_038108035.1. Taxonomy (GTDB): domain Bacteria; phylum Bacteroidota; class Bacteroidia; order Flavobacteriales; family Flavobacteriaceae; genus MS024-2A. Next base: position 1,019 of record JAYNHN010000056.1, on the reverse strand, counting down.
TTGATTATCAATCTTATTTTATTGATCGTGGGAGTATTTATGGATATGACCCCGGCAGTGCTTATTTTTACACCCATCTTTTTGCCCATCGTAACGGCTTTGGGCATGGATCCCATTCATTTTGGAATTGTAATGATTTTGAATTTATGTATTGGTTTATGTACGCCTCCAGTTGGGTCTGTGCTTTTTGTTGGGGTAGGAATTGCCAATACAACTATCGAAAAAGTGATTCAACCACTTTTTCCACTTTTTGTAGCGATGATTTTGGCTCTATTTTTGATTACTTATTTTCCTTTATTAAGCCTTTGGCTTCCCCATTTTTTTGGTATGTAATAGAACTTAACATTAAAATTTAAATAATAAAATTAACACTTATGAATACTACCCTTAAGATAGAGCCTAACGATAACGTAGTAGTTGCATTGGTTGGATTAAAAAAAGGAAGTTCAATACCCATTGGAGAAAAAACTTTAATTCTTAAGGAAGACATTGAGGCAAAGCATAAGATTGCACTTCATGATTTGAATATAGGAGATTCAATTTATATGTATGGAATTACCATTGGCCGAGCTACGCAAGCCATTCCAAAAGGGAGCTGTATTACCGTAGAAAATACCATTCATAAAATTAATTCAACAATCAAAAAAGGGGAGCAGTGGAACTGGAAAGTCCCAAATGTTGAGCAGTGGAGGAAAAGAACTTTTGATGGATACATCCGAAAAGATGGGCAGGTGGGAACTAGAAATGTATGGTTGTTTTTTCCTCTAGTTTTTTGTGAAAATAGAAATATTGAACGACTTAAAGATATTTTTCACAAAGAGTTGTTTGTAGATGAAAATGTAGAAGAACGCGCTTTGCTCAGCAGCTTGATCAACAAAGAACCCAATGTGGAAATCAAATCTCGATTGAAAAAGCCTGTATTTGAAAATGTGGAAGTAAAGTTTCTTACTCATCAAGGAGGCTGTGGTGGAACAAAAGAGGATTCTGAAAGTTTAGCGTGTTTACTTGCAGGCTACGTC
>JAYNHN010000055.1:7952-12788 GCA_038108035.1 Flavobacteriaceae bacterium | reverse complement strand
AGACTATGCTTCGGGTACCAACCATACCCTCCCCACCAATGGATATGCCAAGCAATACAGTGGAGTGAATCTAGACAGTTATTTAAAAGCGATTACTTTTCAGAAAATCACACAAGAGGGTATTCAGTCTTTGGGTCCTGCTATTGAGTTAATGGCGGAGGCGGAGGGGCTTCAGGCTCATAAAAATGCGGTAAGTATTCGATTAAAAAGAAAATAAATGAAATTTGACATCAGTCGTTACGTACGAGACTTCTTATTGGAGTTAAAACCGTATCAATCAGCTCGGGAAGAGTACATAGATCAGGGAAGGGAAATGATTTTGTTGGATGCCAATGAAAATCCGTATCCATCTGAGCTCAACCGATATCCAGATCCTTTGCAAAGGAAATTAAAAAGTCGGATTGCCCAATGGAGGAATGTGAATCCGGATCAGATTTATTTGAGTAACGGAAGCGATGAACTCATTTCTCAAATTGTGATGGGTTGTTGTGAACCTGGGAAGGATTCAATTGCTATTGTTCCTCCTACTTTTGGAATGTACGCTGTGGTAGCGAAAACTTTAGGAGTGGGTGTTGTGGAAGTACCTTTGACCAAAACATTTCAATTGGATGTTGAAGCACTTCAAAAAATCGATTCCACTGGGACGAAGGTTCTTTTTATTCCTACACCCAATAATCCAACCGGCAACTGCTTTCAAACGGCGGATATTGAAACGGTTATAAAACGTTTTCAAGGAATCGTAGTGGTCGATGAAGCCTATATAGATTTTGCTGACGCCCCTTCTTTTTTGAATCGATTGATTGATTTTCCAAATTTGGTCGTTTGTCAAACATTTTCCAAAGCACAGGGGATGGCTGGAGCCCGCCTCGGAATGACTTTTGCACATCCGCAAATGATCCATTTTTTAAATCGGATTAAAGCACCTTATAACCTCAATAGTCTAACTCTAAAAGCTGCCCTAAAGCAAATTGAAAATCAAAAAAAAGTAAAGGAGCAAGTTGTTGAAATTTTAAGTGAACGTAAACGGCTGGAAACGGCTTTTGCTCACATTTCTTTAATCTTAGAATGCTTTCCTTCCGATGCCAATTTTTTATTGATTCGTGTGGACGACAGCAAATTGCGTTATCAACAGCTTTTAGAAGCAGGGATCGTGGTTCGAAATCCTTCAAACCAAATTGGATGTAAAAACACATTGCGTATTACAGTGGGACTACCCCAGGAAAATACCTTATTGATACAAACCTTACAAACTCTCAATTCTTAAATATGAAAAAAGTTTTATTTATTGATCGGGACGGTACTTTGTCATTAGAGCCAGATGATTATCAACTGGACGCATTTGAAAAATTGGTTTTTTATCCAAAAATGATCACCTATCTTGGAAAAATCGCCCGAGAGTTGGACTATACTTTGGTGATGGTTACAAATCAGGACGGTTTGGGAACGGATTCTTTTCCGGAAAAGGATTTTTGGCCTGTACAGGAATTGATTATTAATACTTTAGAACAAGAAGGAATTGTCTTTGATGAAGTGTTGATTGATCGAAGTTTTCCGGAAGATCAAGCGCCCACACGAAAGCCTAGAACGGGTCTGTTAAATCGTTATTTGGATACTACTCAATACGACTTAAAAAAATCCTATGTGATTGGGGATCGACTGACGGATATGGAATTGGCCAAAAATCTAAACGCACAAGGTATTTTTATTGCCAATAACGAAGGATTAGGAGCCCTCGAGGCTCAAGCTTCCGATGCCGAAGAAGCCATCGTTTTAAAAACAACGCAATGGGAAGAAATTTATCGTTTTTTAAAATTAAAACAACGAATTGCTATTCAAAAGCGAACGACCCACGAAACCGATATCGAATTGATATTAAATTTAGATGGTACAGGTCAAAGCTCCATTGACACCGGTATTGCTTTTTTCGATCATATGCTGGACCAGATCGCTCGCCACGGTTCCATGGATTTGACTTTAAAGGTTCGGGGCGATCTGGAAGTGGATGAACACCACACCATAGAAGATTCTGCCATCGTACTAGGAGAGGCCTTTGCTAGGGCTTTGGGAGACAAATTGGGGATGGAGCGATATGGTTTTTGTTTACCGATGGACGACTGTCTAGCCCAAGTTGCCATCGATTTTGGTGGACGCAACTGGTTGGTATGGGAAGCAGATTTTAAACGAGAAATGATTGGACAAATGCCAACGGAGATGTTCTACCACTTTTTTAAATCCTTTACCGATGGTGCCAAAGCAAATTTGAATATACAAGCCCAAGGTACCAACGAGCATCATAAGATCGAAGCTATTTTTAAAGCCTTTGCCAAAGCAATCAAAGTCGCAGTTCGACGCGATACAGAAAAAATGATTTTACCCTCAACTAAAGGTAGTTTATAGATGGTAGCTATAATCGATTACAATGAGGGAAATGTTCGCAGTTTGCAATTTGCACTGGAACGCTTGGGAGTGAAAAGTCAATTGACTTCCGATCCCGATACGATCCGAAATGCAGATCGAGTTATTTTTCCGGGTCAGGGAGCTGCCGGAAGTGCCATGGAAAAACTTAAACACCACGGTTTGGATCAACTAATTCCACAACTAAACCAACCCGTTTTAGGTATCTGTCTGGGTATGCAACTACTGTGTGAAACTACCGAAGAAGGGGATGTGGAAGGTTTAGGAATCATATCCGGGAAAGTGGTGCGTTTTTCGAATAAAGTCAAAGTGCCTCAAATGGGTTGGAATACAATATCAAAAATGCAAACATCTCTTTTTCAGTCTATTAAAGAGAATGACTTCATGTATTTAGTTCATTCTTTTTATGTACCGATCTTACCTGAGACGATCGCACGAAGTGAGTACGATGGAACCTATAGTGTGGCTTTACAAAAGGATAATTTTTACGGTGTACAATTTCATCCTGAAAAAAGTAGTCAAGCGGGTAGTCAATTATTACAAAACTTTTTGACCTTATGAGAATCATTCCAGCAATCGATATCATTGACGGAAAATGTGTCCGTCTTTCTAAAGGGGACTATAGCACCCTAAAAATCTACAAAGAAAATCCTTTGGAGGTTGCTAAGGCTTTTGAAGCCCATGGGATTCAGTATTTGCATCTGGTCGATTTGGACGGTGCCAAATCCAAACACATTGTGAACCACAAAGTTTTAGAAAATATAGCCACTCAAACCACATTAAAAATTGATTTTGGAGGTGGTTTAAAAACGGATCAGGACTTACGGATCGCTTTTGACAGTGGTGCCAATCAAATCACAGGGGGGAGTATAGCGGTAAAAAATCCGACTCTTTTTGAGGAGTGGATCCGACACTATGGACCAGAAAAAGTCATTTTGGGAGCTGATGTTAAAGGCGAATTCATTGCAACCGATGGTTGGCTGGAGACCTCAGATCGTTCACTTTTTGACTTTTTAAAACAGTATCAACAACAGGGTGTTCAATCTGTTATCTGTACCGATATAAGTAAGGACGGGATGTTGAGTGGACCTTCATTTGAATTGTACGAAAAAATTTTAAAGAAAACCAAGATGAAACTTATTGCTTCTGGAGGAATTTCTGATTTCGATGAACTTCCCCGCTTAGCAAAAATGGGTTGTGAGGGGACTATCATTGGGAAAGCGATTTATGAAAACCGAATTTCACTAAAACAATTAGAGACTTTTATACTGAATCAGGCCTGATGGAAAATCTAATTTTAAAAGAGTTAAAGAAAAATGCGGTCTTCCGATTGGAAGAAGGGCAACGGATGATCCATGTTGCGTTGGCAAAAATAAGGGAGGAATCCCTGTGGCAATTACCGATTGCTAATGGACTTTCCTTAGGGAATCAACTTTTACACATCTGTGGAAATATGAACCAATATGCCGTAGCATCCTTGGGGGAACAACTTGATACACGCAAACGGGATCTTGAATTTTCTACCAAAGAAGGCTTCAGCAAAGCGGATTTATTGAAAAAATTGGATCATACGGTTTTTCAGGCAATTCAAACAATTCAGACTACTTCGGAGGCAAAATATTGCGAAATTCGTCGGGTTCAGGGATTTGAATTTTCAGGAGTGGGAGTCCTACTTCATGCAGTAGAGCATTTTTCCTATCACATAGGTCAAATCGCTTTTTGGATTAAAAAATTGACTCAAGAAGATTTGGGCTTTTATAAAAATCATGATTTAACTCAAACAAACGATTAATATGTTGACCAAGCGAATCATCCCCTGCTTAGATATCAAAGATGGAAGAACAGTAAAAGGTGTCAACTTTGTCAATCTTCGCGATGCCGGAGATCCTGTGGAATTGGCTGCCCAATACGCCCAAGAAAATGCCGATGAGTTGGTATTTCTTGATATTTCAGCTACAGAACAACAACGTAAAACATTAGCAGCATTGGTATTAAAAGTAGCTCAAGCCATTGATATTCCCTTCACGGTGGGAGGGGGTATCCGATCGGTAGAGGATGTTTCTATTTTACTAAAAAATGGAGCCGATAAGGTATCTATCAACTCAGCAGCGGTCAAACGTCCGGAGTTGATCAATGAAGTAGCGACCCATTTTGGGAGTCAATGTTTAGTGGTTGCGATCGATGCCAAACAACACATGGGTCAATGGAAAGTGCATTTAATGGGAGGGAAAGTCCCGACGGAAATTGATCTATTCGACTGGGCTCAGGAAGTTGAAAATCGTGGGGCAGGGGAAATTTTATTTACCTCTATGGATCATGATGGAACTAAAAACGGTTTTGCCAATTCAGCCTTAGCCCGTTTGTCCGAGGAAGTGAATATTCCAATCATCGCTTCGGGAGGAGCTGGGAATCCTCAACATT
>JAYNHN010000055.1:0-7942 GCA_038108035.1 Flavobacteriaceae bacterium | reverse complement strand
ACAAATCAAGTTTCATCTTTAGATTGTGCCTGGTATAAGCCTCAAAATTTTATTGATACTTTTACCATAGGAAAAGCAGATGCAGCTCTAGCGGCCAGTGTCTTTCACTTTGGAGAAATCAGTGTGCCCGATTTAAAAAAACAACTCAAAAAAGAACAGATTGTTGTTCGAATCTAAACGTATGAAACTTAACTTTTCAAAATCATCTGACGGTCTGATACCGGCCATTATTCAAGACTCGACCACAAAAACGGTGTTGATGCTTGGTTATATGAATGAAGCGGCTTTGGCTAAAACCCAACAAATTGGAAAGGTAACTTTTTACAGTCGTTCAAAGCAACGTTTATGGACCAAAGGCGAAGAAAGTGGTCATTTTCTTCAACTGGTTGATATCAAGCTCGATTGCGATCAGGATAGCTTATTGGTTCAAGTGCATCCTCTAGGACCTACTTGCCATAAAGGAACAGACAGTTGCTGGGGAGAAGAAAATCAAAACCACTTTGGGTTTTTGTCTGAATTGGAGCAAACCATTACTCAAAGAAAATCAAATGATGCGGACGAAAGTTATGTTGCCTCTTTGTTTCGAAAAGGGATCAACAAAATTGCTCAAAAAGTAGGAGAGGAAGCCGTTGAAACCGTTATTGAAGCTAAGGATTCCAATGACACTTTGTTTTTAAACGAAAGTGCTGATTTAATGTTCCATTTTTTGATTTTATTGCAAGCCAAAGGGTTTACCTTTGGAGATGTTGTTCGAGTTTTAGAGTTACGCAAACGTTAATTTTTCGTTCTGCTACTTAAAAAAAATGTATTTTTAGCAAAATGTAAACTTGTTAAAATCTTTACAATTTGGTGTAAGGTTAAAGTATTTGAAGCATGAAAAAAGCAATTATTTTGGGTCTGATCTTCACTTTAGCTTGTACTCAACCCAATAGAAAACCAATACCTCTTTACAATTTTGATGATTTTTTGGAGGCGTATTATCAAGAACGCCTTTCATTAAATAAGCTGGAAGCCACCTATTTGGGCGATCCACGATACAATGATACCCTTCCGAATTTTTTAGACCCAGAATTTAAATCAAAGGAGAAAGCACTCTATCACCATTATCTAGAACGTCTAGATGATTTCGATGATGACTCCCTTTCTGAAGAAGATCTTTTGAGTAAAAAAGTTTTGAAATGGGAAAGTGAAATGAAATTGAGAGCCTTGGATTTCCCTAAGGATTTAATGCCCATCGATCAGATGTGGGGTTTTCAATTAGCCTTTGGTCAACTGGCAAGTGGTCAGGGTGCACAACCGTTTCAAAGCGTTGAAGATTATGATCGTTGGCTCATTCGTGTTCAAGGATATTTGCAGTGGCTTTTGAGTGCAGAGACCAATATGCGTACAGGTATTCACAATGGATGGGTTTTACCTAAGTCATTAGTTAAAAAGGTTTTACCTCAATTAAAATCTATTATTACTAGAAAGTTAGAAGATCATTTGTTTTATCAACCGATACTGAACCTTCCGGACACTTTTTCAACGGAAGATCAAGAACGGTTGGCCATTGCCTATACTTCTATGGTATTGGATGAAATTATTCCCGCTTACCAACGATTGTATGATTTTATGTCCACGGAATACCTAGAAGCAGCCAGAAATTCGAGTGGCTATATTGCACTAGAAGGTGGTTTGGACTACTATCAATATGCCATTGAATACTATACGACCACCCAAATGACAGCTGATTCAATTCACGCATTGGGATTGAGTGAAGTAAAACGGATCCGCAAAGAAATGGAAGTAGTAAAAAATCAAGTAGGTTTTCGAGGGGATCTAAATTCTTTTTTTGATCACGTTCGAAATTTAAAGGAGTTGATGCCTTTTTCTGAGGCGCAAGAAGTAATTGATCATTTTTACGAGATTCAAGATAGAATGCTTCCACAGGTAAATGCCTTATTTGAATTGCAACCCCAAACTCCTTTTGAAGTCCGAAGAACGGAATCGTTTCGAGAGGCTTCGGCCAGTGCAGAATACAATCCGGGCTCTTTGGATGGTACCCGTCCGGGGATTTTTTATGTTCCTATTCCTGAAATTGAGCGATACAATATTTTTTCGGATGAGGATTTATTTCTTCATGAAGCCATTCCAGGTCACCATTTTCAAATTTCCTTACAACAGGAAAATACAAATCTCCCTTCCTTTAGAAAACCTTTGTGGTACAGTGCTTACGGAGAAGGATGGGCGCTTTATACGGAGTCATTGGGAAAGGAACTGGGACTTTACAAGGATCCGTATCAATATTTTGGGATGTTAGGAGCTGAAATGCATCGTGCCATTCGTTTGGTGGTAGATACCGGACTTCACGCCAAGGGATGGACACGTGAGCAAGCCATTCAGTATTCTTTGGACAATGAAGCAGAATCGGAAGCAAGTATAATATCTGAAATTGAACGCTATATGGCCAATCCGGGTCAGGCCTTATCCTATAAGATCGGACAGTTGAAAATTAAATCGCTACGTAAAAAAGCAGAAACTCAAATGGGAGGCCAATTCGATATTCGGGTTTTTCATCGAAAAGTGCTTGAATCTGGCTGTATTCCTTTAGCTCTTTTGGAAGAAAAAATTAATATGTGGATAGACTCCTCAAAAACACCTTAATGCTATGAAAACAATAAATCCTGATGTATTTGATTTTTATAAATCCCTAAAAGAAAACAACAATCGCGAATGGTTTGAGCCACAAAAGCCTCGTTTTAAAGTGTTGGAAAGTGAGGTCAAAGCTTTTGCAGAACAAATCAAAGACACTTTAAACCAAACAGACGAAATTGAACGGGTCAAGGTTTTTCGTATTTACAGAGACGTTCGTTTTTCCAAAAATAAAACTCCCTTTAAAACGCATTTTGGAATTTCTTTCCATCGAAAAAAGCCTCAATTGAGAGGGGGGTATTATATTCATATTTCTCCTAGCGATTCCTTTATTGCCACTGGTTTCTGGGGGCCGGTTAAGGAAGATCTCTTTCGAATTCGAAAAGAATTGGAAGTTGATGCAACAGAATTCAGAGAATTAATGAAAAATCCTGATTTAAAAAAATATTGGGGTGGTTTGGAAGGAGAAGAAGTAAAAACGGCTCCCAAGGGCTTTTCTAAAGAACATCCCGACATTGACCTGATCAAAAAGAAACAATATCTTTTTGTAAAAAAGTTTTCGGATCAAGAAGTCCTAAATGATAAATTTCAGCAAAACCTTGTGGATCACTTTGTGGCTATCCGACCTTTTTTTGACTACATGACCAACGTATTGACCACGGATTTAAACGGAGAAACTTTACTTTAACCAAATAAATAAAAACTATCTAATAGAATGAGAACAATTTACTTTTCTAAATCCTTATTACTGCTTGTATTTTCGCTCCTAATTGTAGGATGTGCCGCACTAAAAACAAGCCCAGCAGTAGAGACTACCCTCCAAGCATCCATCGATTTGGTAACTATCGACGATGATAAAGTTGAGATCCGGATTGTACCTGCTACCCAAACCGCTGAAGAGACGGTATTTTATATTCCTCAAATTGTTCCTGGCACCTACGAATATTCAAATTTCGGAAAATTCGTTGAGCGTTTTAGTGCATGGGATACCAAAGGAAACCCTTTGCCGTTCCAAAAATTGGATGAAAACAGTTGGAAAATTTCAGGAGCAAAAAAACTTGCGGAAGTTCGCTATTGGGTTCACGATACTTTTGACGGACCTGACGGTAAAGAGGTGTATCCTATGGGAGGAACCAATTTTGATGCTGATAAAACCTTTTTACTGAATTTGCACAGCATGATCGGATATTTTAAGGGAATGAAAGAAAATAGCTATAAATTGAGTATCCGTTCTCCTAAGCATCTGGAGGCCTTTACTTCTTTGCCTGTACTTTCAAAAAGTGATACGTTGGATGTATTTCATGCCGATCGGTATTTTCATATTATTGACAATCCCATTTTGTATAGTGACCCCAATACGATTTCTTTCCAGTTGGACGATATTGATGTAGGATTGGCAATCTATTCTCCGACCAATACTCACCGAGCAAAGGACTATCAGGCTGCCATTCAGGAAATGATGATTGCACAAAAGAAATTTTTGGGCGATGCCAATCAAACGAAATCCTATGACATTCTATTGCATTTGATGGATATGGAAGACCTTCAGTATTTTGGTGGAATGATGGGTGCTTTGGAGCACCATACCTCAACTACGGTTGTTTTTTTGGATGCGATGCAAGCCGAAGAGCTTTCTCAAAGCCTCGTAGATGTGGTTTCTCATGAGTTTTTTCATACGCTGACACCTTTGAACATTCATTCTGAGGAAATTCACAACTTTGAGTACAATACCCCTCTTATGTCTAAGCACTTATGGATGTATGAAGGAACTACCGAATATTTCGCCAACTTATTTCAAATCAATCAAGGTTTGATCGATGCTCCTGATTTTTACAATCGAATGATGGAAAAGGTAAATTTTTCCCAGCGCTACGACGATACCCTGTCCTTTACTGAAATGAGTGCTGGTATTGTAGAGGAACCTTACCAAAGTAATTATGCCAATGTCTATCAAAAAGGAGCTTTGATCAATATGTGTCTGGACCTTATTATTCGGGAGCAGAGTGGAGGACAAAAAGGCATCCTTTCCGTCATGAAACAATTGGCCCAACGGTATGGAACCGAAAAGCCGTTCCAAGACGAAGCTTTGATCGATGAAATTGTAGCAATGACCTATCCGGAGGTAGGAATGTTCTTTAAAAAACACGTAGAGGGCACCACACCTATTGATTATACTGATTATTTTAATAAAGTAGGTTTAACGTTGGGTGAGAAACAAGCTCCTTTACCCGGGGTTTTATTTCAAGACACTCAATCTCCTATTTTCCGACCTCAGCCCAATGCAGAAGGAACGGTACAATATGTTATTTCGGGTTTGAATTCTACTTTAGAAAAGCTGGGAGTTCAGTTGGGGGACGTTTTTATCGGTTTGGATGGTAAAGAATTACCTGAAATCAAGCAAGAAAATGCAGAGGCGATCAATGCGGTTTTTACACCCAGTTTTATGTGGAGTGCAGATAAAGAATTTACGATTCAAATAGAACGAGAAGGTGAAACGCAAGTACTAAGCGGTAAGGTAGGAACACCCAGTGCTGTGATCACGGGGCTGATTGAAGATGATGAGGCTTCAAAAACCGCTCAAGAATTACGAAAAGCTTGGTTATACAACTAGTCGGTATCATTTAGTTTTTTAATTTCTGCTAAAAGAAATTGAATCACCTCTTTTGGATTGCGAATCGGGAAAATATGCCCGACTCCTTCTATAGGGAGTAGGGTAAATTTGTCTTTTGGGAAATGGGTTTTGGCAAAATTTGTATTGGGTAGATAGGGTACGATTTTATCCTTGGTACCGTGGATCATCCAAATGGGTATTTGAATAAATTGCCATTGCTTTTCCAGTAATTGCAACTCTCTGGCGTGGTTTTTTTTTTCAATTTGAGCCACTTCAAGTGGTTTGGGGACCATCCATCGAGTCAATTTCCATTCGGCCAACTTACCTATTTGAAAATAGCGTTCTGCTTGTGGATCCAATGCGGGTGCCAATAATAGGCTTGCTGAGACGGTCTGTGGTAGATCCATTCCGAGTTTGGCAACGATGGGCCCTCCATAAGACCAACCCACCAGAATTAAGGCTTGATCGGGTAGGGCATAGGTTTGAATTAAAGAAATTAAACTGGCGGCTTGGAAGGCGATACTGGGATACGCCTTTCCAAATTCCGAAAAACCATACCCTAACCGATCCACACTGATCATATTAAATTGTGTATTTAAAATCGTGTCTTATAAAAAAACATTAAAATTATCGCTTGATCCGGGTGCCCCATGAACAAAAAAAAGAGTGGGTTTTATGGAATCAAAAGCTTGAGAATGGATGTGTCGCATTTGGAGCCCCTTGAAAAAGGTGTAGTGAATGGTGAGGTGGTACCCTTTTTTTTGAAACTGCTTGACGATCTTTTGGTCTGGAGTTCGAAAACGAACCCAGGCACCACAAGCTGATAAAGAACCTATAACAATTAGGAAAATAATCAAAATCCATTTTTTCATGGGGCAGAATTTTGTGTTAAAGTAAATGATTTTATTGATACCTAGTTAAAATTCCCTTGAATTAATAGTGAATGTATCTCCCCCGAAGATAAGATTAAAAGAGTCAAAGGTAGATTTCACACACTAGCGGAATCTGCAGGTCTTAGAAATATGATATTATTGAAAAGAGTGAAACTGTTTAAGACTGTCCAATTGACTTAGCAGTAGTTTTTTTGTTTTTTCCAATTGGATAATTGGGAAAAGATTTCCAGCTCCTTTTAACGGAATGATACTTAGCGAATTTCCCTTCATATTTCTCCTTGCAAAACGTGTGTTATCCAGATAGGGAGCCGTTTTATCATTGGTACCGTGTATCATGATCATGGGTGTTTTTAAACCTGTCCATCGATCAGCTAGCGAATCCAAACTTTCGGCTTGGTATTGCTTTTCAGTATCTGCAACCCGTAATGCTTTTGAAACCATCCATTGAGTCAATTTGAATTTAGCCAATCCACTGGGACCATAGTAACGAATGGATTCCGGGTCTAAAGAAGCACCCAATAAAACTACTCCCATTGTTCGTTTGGGGTGATTCATGGCCATTTTTACAACAATAGGAGCGGCATAAGACCAACCCACCAATAAACCCGGCTGAAGCTCCGAACTGTATTTTTTTAGAATGGGTGAAAGGCGTTTTGCCTGTTCGTCAATATTAGGGTGGGCAATTCCAAACTCAGAATATCCATAACCCAAACGATCGATACTGATCAAATTGGCCTTGGAATTGAGCGTGCTATCACACATATAATTGATGAAATTGTCACTTGATCCCGGAGCACCATGAACAAAATATAGAGTGGGCAAAAGACTGTCAAAGGGCTTGGAATGAATGTATCGGATTTGTTTTCCACCATTCGTTTCGTAACGGATTTGAGCCTCTAATCCCTTATTTTTATATATTGAAATATTTTTTTTGTCCGATGTTCGATAGCTTGAACAAGACCCCAACACAATAAAAATGAACACCGTAAGAAATGTAAATATGTAAAAAATTAGGGATCTTTTATTCATGGTTTACTAATAAAATTATTATTTATCAAATATAGATTTTATTTTTTAAAGGGTCACTGTTACGTAAGATTTGTAACTAACTGAAGGAAATACCAATCATCTCTATTAAATTAAACCGATTTTCAACCTTTTTACTGATGTCTGTATCAAATAAAATCGTTCCTATGGTTAATTGAATTGTTTTTTGTAATTTAACTTCTCTATCGCCTACTTACGAAAAATATTATGAACTCAAATCTCATCTATTTACACCATTATTATGTTGCGGGACTTCAGTATTACGATGCCCTCCATGTATGGAATCAACTTTCTATCGGAACCGAATTGGAGCTAAAAGTCGAACCGGAGAATAAATACGACCGACATGCCGTTGCACTCTTTCTTAAGGAGGCCAAACTGGGCTATTTGCCTCGATCCGAAAACCGCCATATCGCTAAAATATTAAAAGCCGGTTGGAAACCTTATGAAGTACGAATCCAAAGCATCCATAACAACCGAGATATGCACGAACGGTTGGAAATCTGTATTCGAATTAAAGAATTTAAAAAGGAATAAAAAATGCCCCGTATTGTAAGACGAGGCAGCTTGGTGTTTTCACAACGGAATAATCCTTATTGTGAATCGCTTCAAAATGAATTATAAATATAAACAAAATAAGAAAGCCAACCAAAAATGGTTGACTTTCAAGCTGTGAAGCGATTCACAACAAACGATAACACATCCGTCAATTTCACAAAGCTGTTCTAAGATACAATTTGAAAGCGATTCACAACATTGG
>JAYNHN010000054.1:7239-12853 GCA_038108035.1 Flavobacteriaceae bacterium | reverse complement strand
TATTTTTGAATTTCAGATCAATTGACATCAATAACCAACCTTCCTGTCACGGTTCTGCCAATTTTGGGTAAACCTGGAAGTGCTCTAAATTCATTGTTAAACAGGTTGGTAGCTGCCGCCTCAAACCTTAGACTTTTACTCAAGCGATACCCTAGAGTGAGGTCAAAAAGTGATTGAGCATCAATTTCTCCCGGATAAACAGCATTGTTCGAGGTATATGCTTGATTCCATTGATATGATAGACTTCCGGTCCATTTTTTATCGGATTGATAACTAAGACCAGTACGAATTTTATTTTGTGGAAAATTTAAGTCACCGGGTTCTCCTGAAGGACGGTTAAACCACGTATAATTCCCAAACGCAGAGAACGCATCATTGATAAAATATTTGGAATGAATTTCGTATCCCCAGTCTCTCGAAATGGCATCAGGATCCCTAGTTAAATACCCAAAAATTAGTTGGGCATTATCTAATTTAGGTGCTTCTTGTGTAGGGATGACACCATGAAAAGGCAATCCGGCTTTTTCGAGTTCGCTGATAAAGGCTTCTCCAGCTTGCGCATAAGCACTATTGAGTTGTTGTCCTATCAAAGCGGCCGTTCCTGCTGCCTTAGCAGCATCCAATCCTACGCCTGAAAGAACTTGTTCAATCTGAGGCTGAAAGGTTTCTTGAACATTTTGACCCAAATTTGCCGGCAGATTAACAAAGTTCACAATGGGACTAATTTGTCCAAATCCTCCTCCTGCTGTTCTTCTAAAAAAATACACATCAAAACCCAGTGCAAAACGATCCCAAAACAGTCCTTTGTATCCAAATTCAAGAGCCGATAATTGGGAAATCAATTTAGCACTGCCACCTTCGGCTTCCAAAGGTTCACCTGCTATGTCAAAACCGGCAGCCGGAGCAAATCCTCCAGGAACTCCATTTTGGAGAATGGGAAGTATAAGAGGAAGTAATGGAGCCAGTTGTGGGTATTGTGAACCAAGTACTTGAAGCTGTTGTAATACCAGTTCGTTCACTTGGCTATAAGCAGCTGCCAATGGAAAACCGTCTTTAATTGAAGTGTTTGGCACTCCAGGTATCAACCAGTCTACGGAGGGATCTGATCCAAATGTATAGGGGTTTTTACCACCCATAACCCAAACATCAAGTCCCTGATTGATTTGAGTAGGGAGATCAAAATAGATGTCAGAAGCTGGAATAGGGTTGGCAGCATTGTTAAAGCTAACTCGGATGTTGTGATTTGAATTTGGCTTGTATACTAAGGCAACTCTCGGAGAAAATGTCTTTTCATCAGTAAAGTTGTAGCCGTCATAGCGTCCGGCAAGAAAGAAATCAACTTTTGGATCTAGTTTAAATTTTCCTTGAAAATAACCCCCTATTATACTGTAGTCATCATCATTTTCATTTCTTCCATACACATGATTTTCGGTGTTTGCAGTAGCATTTCGATAGTCAAAACCTAAACTCCATTCGGAGTTAAGGAATTTAGGTAGTCCAAAATTGTACTGAAGCTGTGCTTCGTAATGAGTACGTTCTAAGGGTACGATGAACCCTGTTCTGTTGAGGTAAACGGGGTTGTCATCATTTCCACCATCATTTTTAATGTAGTAGGTTTGTGCAAACCAACCTTTGTAATTAAAACGAGCTTGACCCCAATACTCATTGGAAAAATTGACCCCTTCACCCAGATCATTATAAAAAATTGCTTTACCGGCATTCCATCCCCCAGCAGTTACAATTTCCATCCCTTCTACGGGTCTAAAATAGAGAGACGAATTCAATGCTCCAGCCCAATATCCGGGTTGTTGAAGTCCGTCAGTTGTCAAAAGAGGCGTTCCCGGAGATGCGGTATTTACATAGCCCTCAGAGGTGATATCTGCTCGATTGATTGTTTTTCTAAAATTGCTTAAAACCTTTTGATCATCCGGGTCGTTTGGATCGAGTGTAAAATCATTACCACTTCCGTATCGAGCGTTAATTTTAAATCCAAAAGTTTTCTTTTTGTTGTGAAGTGCATGCCGAGCTGCAATTTTGAAGGTATTTCGCTCACCATAGATCAATTCGGCTGTGGTACCAGGATGGATGTCTAAAGGGTGATTTTGAAATAAAATGTATAACACCCGAAGTAACATCAGGACCGTAAAGAGCAGATGCCGGACCTAAGACCACCTCAATACGTTCCAAATCAATATTATTGATAGGTGAATTTTGGGAATCAAAATACTCAAGACCCGGGGAAATAAGAGAACGATAATCCAACATCGGGAATACGCCTGTGGAAAAGATACCACTACTACCTCTTAAAGCAATGTTGATTCGTTGGCCTGTCTGTTGTTGTAGTTCAACACCCGGTGAGTTAATTAAGGATCTAAGAGGTGCTAAGGACCCACCTGACTCCGATAAAGATTGTCCGGAGATAACAGATACCGCTGCGGGAGCCTCTTGAAGTTTTTCCGCTTTTCGTGAAGCCGAAACAATTACTTCGTCAAAATAATTTCCCGATTCTAACTCAATGGTTATAGAATCGTTACCATTAAATTGTATAATTTGTGTTTTAAAACCAATATAAGATACCACTAAATTGACCGGTAAATTTTGATTGTTTTGGATATTGAATATACCGCTTTGGTCACTCGTGGTTCCTTGCGTTGTATTTTCAATGATGATGTTTGCCCCATATAAAGGAACTCCCTCAGAATCAACTACTCGACCCGTTATTTGTTGTTGAGCCATGAGTGATATAGAAAAAAGTAAAAAGAAAATTGGGCTGAGTCCCGAGACGTATGATTTCATAAGGTTAGATTTGAGTTTATTCTTTCTCAAATATAAAAAAAATAGTTTATTCTTTAACTAAATTTTACGTACATTTGCAGACATTCTGTAATTAAAACCAGAGGTGACCTAAAGAGTCCCTCTTTTTTTTGATATGAATTTTCGCTCAACAATAAAAGGCTTATTGCAAAATGCATTGGATCAAAATCCAAAATTGTTTTTGATTGATTTTACTATGGGGGCAGACAATAGCATCCGAATTACTCTAGACGGAGATCAGGGTGTTACGCTTCAAGATTGTATGAACGTTAGCCGAACGATTGAGCAACAATTGGATCGTGATGAACAAGACTTTTCAATTGAAGTTGCTTCTGCTGGTGTGGGAAGCCCCTTGCTGAGTAGCCGACAATATTTAAAAAATATTGGAAGAAAGTTGAAAGTAGAATTACCCGAATCGGCCCCTTTGGAAGGGACGCTTTTGGAGGCAAATGACGAATCGTTTGTTATTTCCTGGAAACAAAGGGAACCCAAGCCGATAGGGAAGGGTAAAATAACAGTAAAAAAACAAAAAACACTTTTGTACAACCAAGTTATAAGTGCAAAAGTTTTGGTCAAATAAAAAAACAGAATTATGGAAAATTTAGCCTTAATCGATTCTTTTTCTGAATTTAAAGACGATAAATTAATCGATCGAGTTACCCTAATGGTAATTTTGGAAGATGTTTTTAAAAATACCCTAAAACGTAAATTTGGATCTGACGAAAATTTCGATATCATTATCAATCCGGACAAAGGAGACTTGGAAATTTGGAGAAACCGAGTTGTAGTCGAGAATGGTGCTGTCGAAGATCCTAACCAAGAAATTGAACTCTCTGAAGCTCAAAAAATAGAACCTGACTTTGAAGTAGGTGAGGATGTATCCGAAGAAGTAAAATTGATAGACCTTGGTAGAAGATCGATTCAGTACTTAAGGCAAAACCTTGTGGCTAAAATTTTCGAGCATGATAGCACCAATATTTTTAAACAATTTAAAGACCGTGTAGGAGAAGTATATACCGCTGAGGTTCATCATATTAGAAGTAGAGAGATCATCCTTTTGGACGATGATGGTAATGAAATCATATTGCCAAAGGATCGTCAAATCCCCAATGATTTTTTTAGAAAAGGGGACAACGTACGCGGTGTGATCGAATCGGTTGAATTAAGAGGTAATAAACCCAGAATCATTTTGTCCAGAACCTCACCTATTTTTCTTGAAAAATTATTCGAACAAGAAATACCGGAAGTTTTTGATGGATTGATTACCATCAAAAAAGCGGTTCGAATTCCGGGCGAGAAGGCAAAAGTAGCCGTTGATTCTTATGATGATCGAATTGATCCAGTCGGAGCATGTGTTGGGATGAAAGGGTCTCGTATACACGGAATCGTTCGTGAATTGGGGAATGAAAATATTGACGTAATCAATTTTACAAATAACATTCAACTTTTTATCTCGCGTGCTTTGAGCCCGGCAAAAGTGAATTCATTGAAAATAGACGAAGATTCCAAACGAGTTGAGGTTTTTCTAAATCCTGAGGAAGTATCCAAAGCCATCGGTAAAGGGGGGTCTAATATTCGCTTAGCAGGTAAACTAACGGGTTACGAAATTGATGTCTTCCGTGAAGGAGTAGAAGAGGATATTGAACTCAAAGAATTTAATGATGAAATCGAAGGCTGGGTGATTGAAGAATTTAAAAAAGTGGGTCTTGATACTGCGAAAAGTATTTTGGAACTCGAAATGAATGATTTAATGAAACGTACTGATTTAGAAGAGGAAACGATCAAAGAAGTTCAAAGAATCCTTAAAGAAGAATTTGAAGAATAAAAGACTGCGAAAATAATTTCTATTTTTGCGTACAGAGAAAAAATATATGGCTGACCAACCGAGTATTCGACTAAATAAAGTTTTGAGGGAATTAAACATCTCTCTGGATCGTGTTGTCGAATTTTTAGCTCAAAAAGGAATTGATATTGAGGCACGCCCCACCACTAAGATTACAGAGAAGGTATACGGGATTCTTTTGGATGAATTTGAAACAGATAAATCCAAAAAAGTAGCCTCTCATGAAGTAAGTGAGGTAAAGCGAAAAGAAAAGGAGAACCTTCGAATCATTCAAGAGAAGAAGGAGCAAGAGCGCCTGGAACAAATAGCAAAAAAAGAAGAGTTAAAATCCAATCGTATTTCGATAGAAAAGCCGAAAACATTGGGTAAAATAGATTTGGAACCTAAAAAACCAGTACCCCAAAAAAAGGTAGAAGAAAAAATTGAAAAACCGAAAACCACTCCCTCTCCTGCTGTCATTGAAAAGGAACCCAAAAAACAAACTCCGCCTCCAACCCCTATTAAGAAAGTAGTAGCTAAGGAAAAGTCTCAAATACAAAAAAAAGAAGTCCCTCAACCCGAAAAAACAATCTCTGAACCCGAAAAGGGCACTATTAAGACTCAGTATCAAAAATTATCTGGTCCCAAAAAGACCGGGCAAACGATAAACCTAGAAGAGGTCAATAAAAAAGAGAAAACCGTAGAAGACGCTCGAAAAAGAAAGCGGAAAAGGATTAGCAAAGATCCTAAGCCCAACCGTGGGAGTAATTCCAATTTCAAGAGAAATAATCAAAGAAAACCGAGACAGGAACCGGTTAAAAAAGAAGAACCTACCGATGAAGAAGTTCAAAAACAGATTCGGGAGACATTAGAAAAACTTCAAGGAAAGTCTAACAAGTCCAAAGGAGCAAAATACAGAAGAGATAAAAGAGTTCAGCATCGCCAAAAATCAGAGGATGAATTGGCACAGTTAGAAGC
>JAYNHN010000054.1:3025-7229 GCA_038108035.1 Flavobacteriaceae bacterium | reverse complement strand
CAAAGTGTTAAAAGTCACTGAATTTATTACCGTAGGTGAAATAGCCACATTGATGGGGGTAAGTTCTACGGATATTATTTCCACTTGCATGAGTCTAGGAATAATGGTAACCATGAATCAGCGATTAAATGCTGAAACCTTGACCATAGTTGCGGATGAGTTTGGCTATGAAGTATCTTTTGTAAAAGCAGAGCAAGAAGAAAATATTATTGAGGAAGAAGATCTAGAAGAGGATTTGTTCTCAAGAGCACCGATTGTCACCGTCATGGGGCATGTCGATCACGGGAAGACTTCACTATTAGACTACATCAGGAAAGAAAACGTTATTGCGGGGGAATCGGGTGGTATTACACAACACATAGGGGCTTACGGCGTTACACTCGAAAATGGTCAAAAAATCACCTTTTTAGATACACCCGGTCACGAAGCCTTTACCGCGATGCGAGCACGTGGAGCACAGGTGACGGATATCGCTATTATCGTGGTTGCAGCAGATGATGACATTATGCCTCAAACCAAAGAAGCGATTAGTCACGCTCAAGCTGCAGGGGTCCCAATTGTATTTGCTATTAATAAAATCGATAAGCCCACTGCCAATCCAGAAAAAATCAAAGAGGCTCTTGCAGGAATGAATTTAATGGTTGAAGATTGGGGAGGAAAAGTTCAGTCTCACGATATTTCGGCACTTAAAGGAACCGGAGTGAATGATTTACTTGAAAAAGTACTGCTAGAAGCGGAACTTTTAGAGCTCAAGGCAAATCCCAACCGAAAAGCAAAAGGGACCGTTGTAGAGGCTTTTCTTGATAAAGGGAGAGGGTATGTTTCAACCATTTTAGTTCAAAATGGCACATTGAAAATGGGAGATTATCTGTTGGCTGGAAAGCAAAGTGGTAAAGTCAAAGCTATCTTTAACGAAAGAGGAGGTCAATTGAATGAGGCACCACCGGCTACTCCCGTTTCTATTTTAGGATTGGACGGAGCCCCTCAGGCAGGGGATGTATTCCATGTTCTGGAAGACGAACGAGAAGCCAAGCAGATTGCTGCTAAACGAACCCAGCTTGTTAGAGAGCAAAGCGTCAGAACCCAACGACATATCACGCTGGATGAAATAGGAAGAAGAATCGCCTTGGGTGATTTTAAAGAGCTGAATATTATCCTTAAAGGGGATGTTGACGGTTCCGTAGAGGCTATCACCGATTCACTTCAAAAACTCTCTACCGATGAAATTGAAATTAACATCATCCACAAAGCGGTTGGAGCTATTACAGAATCGGACGTACTTTTAGCTTCCGCATCCGATGCTATTGTGATTGGATTTAATGTCAGACCCATGGGTAATGCACGTCTGATTGCGGAAAAAGAAGAAATCGACATCCGATCCTACTCAATCATTTACGATGCCATTAACGACATCAAAGATGCTATGGAAGGAATGCTTTCTCCAGAAATGAAAGAAGAAATTACCGGGACTGCCGAAATTAGAGAAACTTATAAAATTTCTAAAGTTGGTACAATTGCTGGTTGTATGGTAACCTCAGGGAAAATTTACAGAAATTCCGGTATCCGAATCATCAGAGAGGGAGTGGTCATTTTTACAGGTGCTTTATCTTCTTTAAAGCGATTTAAAGACGATACAAAAGAGGTTGCAAAAGGATATGATTGTGGTCTTCAAGTCAAAAATTATAACGACATTAAAATTGGTGATGTACTGGAATGCTTCCAAGAAATAGCTGTAAAAAAATCACTTTAATACTCGTTTTTTTTAACTAAAACGAAAGCGGATGGAAACGTCTGCTTGATTGTATCCAAGGTTTTTAAACTTTTAATTTTATTCTTAAACTGCCCTGCTTGGACCTTGTAGTTGGGTGTTTCAAAACTCAATACAACGGGTATGTTTGGAAATTTTTCTTTTGATTTTTCTAGCATGATTTCTGCCTGAGAGAGTTCTCCATTGTAGAGTTGAATGGTATAATATTCTGATGAATACCGTTTATGATCCAATTCCACTTTTTTATTTATTAAGCTATCAATCTTAGGATCTTGTTTAAGTAAAAGATTTCCATTCTGGGCAAATGAAAGTAAACTGCTTGTAAAAATAAGCAGTGTTGTAAAGGTTTTAGAGTGGTTTTTTTTCATATTACAAAAAAAAAAATTTTTATTTTTTTAAAGGACAAATTTAAAAAAACAAAAAAGTTATTTATAAATTTTATAAATTATAAAAAAATTAATTTATAATCTCAATTAAAAGAACCTTATGGCTTATTTTTGTTTTGGATTTTAGAAAATTATTTTGATTTATACATTACATTCAGCAAACAGGATGACGACCATTAGATATACGAAATCCTTTCTATTTACTTTACTCTTCCTTATTAGTGTTTTTTCATCATTTGGGCTTTCTGCTCAGGATAATGACGAGGCTATACAAGCTGGAAAAAAACTTTTCAATGCGAATTGTGCTGCTTGTCATAAGTTGAACAAGCGTGCAGTAGGTCCTGCCTTAAAAGGAGTATCTGCCAAGTATGATCGTGAGTGGTTATATAGTTGGATCAAAAATAGTACTGCAATGGTCAAGTCTGGCGATGCACAAGCAGTGGCTATTTATGAGGAATACAATGGTTCAGTGATGACCTCATTCCCTCAGCTCTCCACAACAGACATTGACAACATAATTGCTTATACGGATTATACTCCTCCAGCGCCTGCATCAACGGCAACTGCAGCTGGAGCACCTGCAGCAAATACGAACTCCGGAATTGACAATTCAATAATTTTAATCGCTCTCGCTTTGGTGTTTGGGATTTTAGTGGTGATGCTCTTTTTAGTTCAAAAAACTTTGTTGCGAATCGCTACAGCCAGTGGAGTAGATATTATGCCTGATGAAAAACCTAAAAGAACGCCTATTTGGGTAGCTTTTGTTCAAAATCAATTTGTGGTTTTTCTAAGTGTGATACTTCTGTTGTTAAGCAGCGCCTATTTTGTATATGGCTATTTCATGCAAGTTGGAGTGGATCAAGGCTACATGCCTGTTCAGCCAATTCACTACTCACACAAAATTCATGCTGGAGCCAATCAAATTGAATGTAAATATTGTCATTCATCGGCCCGTGTTTCAAAACATTCTGGGATTCCCTCTTTAAATGTTTGTATGAATTGCCATAGAAATATTGCAGAATACAACGGAGAGGAAGATCTGGAAAATGGATACACGAAAGATTTTTACACAAAAGAGATTAAAAAATTATACGCTGCAGTAGGATGGGATGAAGAAAACCAACGTTACACCGGAGATACTCAGCCTGTTAAATGGGTTCGTATTCACAACCTTCCGGACTTTGTTTATTTTAACCACGCTCAACACGTTCAAGTAGGTGAAATCGCATGTCAGAAGTGTCATGGTCCTGTTGAAGAAATGGAAATCATGTACCAATATTCTCCTTTGACAATGGGATGGTGTATCAACTGCCATCGTGAAACCAATGTGAAAGTAGAAAGCAATGAATATTACGCAAAAATTCATGAAGCTCTTTCCAAAAAATATGGAGTAGAAAAATTAACAGTTGCTCAGATGGGTGGCTTGGAATGTGGAAAATGTCACTATTAAAAAGCGATCAAGAAAGGTATATGGCATCAAATAAAACATACTGGAAAAATATAGACCAATTGAACCCCAACAACGAAACGGTTCAAAAGTTGGAACAAAATGAATTCGTCACAAAGCTTCCAGAAGATTTTTTAAGCGATGAAAAAACGCTTGAAGAAAGTAGTACTTCTCGAAGAGACTTTTTGAAATATGTCGGATTTAGTACTGCAGCAGCTACATTGGCTGCCTGTGAAGGTCCTGTAATTAAATCGGTTCCATATGTAGTGCAACCTGAGCAAATTCGTCCAGGTGTGGCCAACTATTACGCTACTACTATGGCAGACGGATATGACTTTGCAAGTATTTTAGTTAAAACTCGTGAAGGAAGGCCCATTAAAATTGAAAACAATTCTGATACTCCTTTTTTGGGTTCCGGAAATGCGAGGGTACATGCATCCGTTTTGTCTCTCTACGACACCCTTCGTTTGCAAGGGCCTCAATCCAACGGGCAAGACATTTCGTGGGATGATTTTTATTTACAAACCGGGGCTTTATTAAAAGCTCTTTCGGTTGCCAACAAAGAGGTCGTTTTGATGACATCTACATTGGCGAGTCCAACCA
>JAYNHN010000054.1:0-3015 GCA_038108035.1 Flavobacteriaceae bacterium | reverse complement strand
ACTTATAAGATCATTGAAGATTTCATTAATGTGTTTCCCAATGTACGCCACGTCCAGTATGATTCCATCGCTTCGGATGATGCGGCTCTGAATGCATTTGAAAAACATTACGGTGTTAGAGGTTTAGCGGATTATGACTTTTCTAAGACCCAAACCCTGGTATCCATAGCTGCCGATTTCTTAGGCGATTGGCAAGGTGGTGGGTACGATAAAGGATACGCACTTGCAAAAACACCTCATAAAAACCACGGCAAAGCAGAAATGATTTGGCACGTGCAATTTGAATCAAACATGTCATTATCCGGTGCAAATGCGGATCATCGTGTTCCCTGTACACCGGCAGATCAAAAGAATATTTTAGCTTATTTATACGATGAAATCTCGGGAGGTTCTTCATCCATATCACTATCGGATGAACTTAAATCAATTGCCCAAAAGGTTGCGCTTCGACTTAAAGCAGCAGGATCATCAGGGGTGTTAGTCAGTGGAATCGAAGACGAGACCGCCCAAAGTATGGTTTTGGCAATCAATACGCTTTTGGGAAGCACAGCTTTCCAACCGGAACATCCGCGATTGATACGTCAAGGGAATTCAAAAGCTGTTCATAAAGCCCTAGCCGACATTCAGAATGGAACGGTTAAAGGTCTCATTACTTTTGGAGTAAATCCCGTATTTACTACTCAAAATGGTTCAACCCTTTCGCAAGCAATTCAAAATCTTGAATTTTCACTTGCTTTTAGTTCGAAAAAGGACGAAACGGCGAATGCTTCGCAGTTTATAGCGGCCACACCCCACTATTTAGAATCCTGGGGAGATTATAAAATGAAACAGGGTCATTATGCCCTAGCTCAGCCCACGATTCGCCCTTTATTTGACACCCAACAATTTCAAGATGTACTTCTTAGATTGAGCGGTCAAAACATTAAATATTATGATGCAATCAAGACCCATTGGAATGAGTCGGTACTAGAAGGGGAATCATGGAGCAAAGTATTGCACGATGGATACTTTTCTTTATCTACTGATTCTGAACCAATAGTCGCCGATTTTTCAGAAATTGATTCCGCTTCACTGACCACGGCTTCTGATGCTGGAATGAGTTTAGTGCTCTATGCAAAAACTGGAATGGGAGACGGTCAGCAAGCCAATAATCCTTGGCTGCAAGAATTTCCAGATCCCATTACTCGAGTGAGTTGGGATAATTATTTAACGGTTTCAATGGCGGATGCTAAATCTTTAGGACTGGAAAATAAAAATACCGCCAATGGCGCATTGAATGGAAGCTACGCTTCGGTGAGCGTTGGATCAAAAACCCTAAAAGTACCTGTCATTATTCAACCCGGACAGGCTAAAGGAACCGTTGGTTTGTCTTTCGGTTATGGAGAACGAATGGGATTGAAACCAGAGATGCAAACCGGAGTCAACGCCTTTGAGTTGTATCAGGATTCTCAAAAAGTTCAAGCCGTAGAAGTTGCAGCTATTGAAGGCGAGCACGAGTTTGCTTGTGTTCAGTTACACAATACCTTGATGGGTCGTGGTGATATAGTGAAAGAAACCACCCTTGAGGTGTTCAATACTAGAGATAAAAAGTATTGGAATCCCATGCCTCAAGTATCCAAAGATCACATTGAATTTGACGTTACCTCTCCCGAGGTAGACCTATGGCAAGAGTTTGATCGCAGTATTGGACATCATTTTAATTTATCAATTGACTTGAATTCCTGTACAGGATGTGGTGCATGTGTAATTGCCTGCCACTCTGAGAACAATGTACCGGTTGTTGGAAAACGAGAAGTTCGTAAATCTAGAGATATGCACTGGTTACGGATCGATCGTTATTATTCTTCATCAACAACTTTTGATGGGGACAATGAAACCAAAGAAGCAATTTCCGGAATCGGCGACTCGCTTAGTACTTTTGGTAAAATGGAAGAAGCTTCTGTCAATCCTCAAGTAGCATTTCAACCTGTAATGTGTCAGCACTGTAACCACGCCCCGTGTGAAAGAGTATGTCCCGTTGCTGCTTCCTCTCATGGAAGACAAGGACAAAATCACATGGCCTATAACCGTTGTGTAGGAACCCGTTATTGTGCTAACAACTGTCCATATAAAGTACGTCGCTTTAATTGGTTCTTATATAATAAGAACGACGAGTTTGATTATCACATGAACAACGATCTAGGACGTATGGTCTTGAACCCGGACGTTGTTGTCCGCTCTAGAGGAGTTATGGAAAAATGTTCTATGTGTATTCAAATGACTCAGAAAACCATTTTAGACGCTAAACTCAAAGGAGAACAAATTCAAGATGGTGCTTTCCAAACGGCTTGCTCCAATGCTTGTTCAACGGGAGCAATGGTATTTGGTGATATCAACGATAAAGATAGTAAAGTAGCTGCATTGCATGAGGATGACCGCATGTATCATTTATTGGAACATGTCGGAACCAAACCGAATGTTATGTATCAAGTAAAAGTTAGAAATACCGACGGAGGTAAAATTTAGTATAGAAAAATAAACCGTATGGCATCGCATTACGAAGCACCCATTAGAAAACCACTCGTCACAGGAAATAAAACCTATCACGACGTAACCGTGGATATAGCCGCCCCTGTAGAAGGAGCAGCCAATAGACAGTGGTGGATTGTATTTGGAATCGCACTTACCGCATTTTTATGGGGAGTTGGATGTATCATTTATACAATATCCACTGGAATTGGGACCTGGGGCTTAAACAAGACTGTTGGTTGGGCTTGGGATATCACCAATTTTGTTTGGTGGGTAGGAATTGGACATGCAGGAACCTTAATTTCTGCTGTACTCCTTTTGTTTAGACAGAAGTGGCGTATGGCGATTAACCGATCTGCAGAAGCAATGACTATTTTCTCTGTAATTCAGGCTGGATTGTTTCCCATTATTCACATGGGTAGACCTTGGTTGGCGTATTGGGTTTTACCTATACCCAACGGATTTGGATCTTTGTGGGTAAACTTTAATTCACCACTATTGTGGGAC
>JAYNHN010000053.1:12561-12908 GCA_038108035.1 Flavobacteriaceae bacterium | reverse complement strand
AAGAGCGGCCAACATTTTGATATAGCCTTTGGTCTGAGGTTGTTCCATTTGGAAATCTTCCAGAACAACGATTGACTTTTGATTCGCCTTTATGCTCAAAGCTGACTTTCTTGCTAATCGCTTGACTTTTTTATTCACCTTTTGGCTGTAGTCTCTGGGTGTAGGGCCGAACACACGACCACCCCCTTTGAACAAAGGGTTTTTAATACTACCCGCACGAGCCGTACCGGTTCCCTTTTGTTTTTTGATTTTTCGAGTACTCCCAACAATTTCCCCACGCTCTTTCGATTTATGAGTTCCTTGACGTTTGTTTGCTAAATGTTGTTTGACATCCAAATAAATGGCAG
>JAYNHN010000053.1:7272-12551 GCA_038108035.1 Flavobacteriaceae bacterium | reverse complement strand
GTTCAATTCCAAAGACGGACGGGTTCAATTTGACTTTTCTTCCTGTCTCTTTACCCTCTATGTTAAGTACGTTTAATTCCATTATTTTTGAACGATTACATAAGCATTTTTGTGACCTGGTACACATCCTTTAACAACAAGGAGGTTTTTTTCAGGAACCACTTTCAATACTCTTAGGTTTTGTACTTTGACTTTTTCGTTCCCCATCTGACCTGCCATACGCATTCCTTTAAAAACACGTGCAGGATAGGAAGCCGCACCGATAGAACCTGGAGCTCTTAATCGATTGTGCTGACCGTGGGTCGCTTGTCCTACTCCTCCAAATCCGTGGCGTTTGACCACCCCTTGGAATCCTTTTCCTTTGGAGGTTCCCGATACATCGACAAACTCACCTTCTGAAAAGTGTTCCACTGTGATGGAATCTCCTAGATTCAATTCTTCTTCAAAATTCTGGAATTCGACAAGCTTTCTTTTAGGAGCTGTATTGGCTTTTTTAAAGTGGCCTTTGGCCGCATTACTAACTCCTTTTTCTGCCTTGTCATCGAAACCCAGTTGAAGTGCTTCATACCCGTCAACCGCTTTGGTTCTGACTTGGGTAACCACGCATGGTCCAACTTCTAATACCGTACAAGGGATGTTTTTCCCTTTGTCGTCAAAGAGGCTGGTCATACCGATTTTTTTTCCTATTAACCCAGACATTATTTATTTATTAGTTACTTATTAATTCTTACTTATTATCTCAACTTAGACTTTAATCTCAACCTCTACTCCACTGGGCAATTCCAACTTCATCAAAGCATCAATAGTTTTGGATGAAGAGCTGTAAATGTCTAACAAACGCTTGTAAGAAGACAATTTAAATTGCTCGCGGGATTTTTTGTTTACGTGAGGTGAACGCAGGACAGTAAAAATTTTCTTGTGGGTGGGTAACGGGATAGGTCCTGTAACAACTGCACCGGTAGTTTTTACTGTTTTCACGATTTTATCAGCCGACTTATCAACAAGGTTGTGGTCGTATGATTTTAATTTGATTCTAATTTTTTGGCTCATGCGATTGCGATTTAAGCTTGTTTACCTTTAACTTCTGCGATTACACTCTCTGATATGTTTGAAGGTGTTTCCGCATAATGTGAAAATTCCATAGTTGAAGTAGCTCGACCTGATGAAAGCGTTCGTAAGGAAGTGACATATCCAAACATTTCGGAAAGAGGTACTTCGGCTTTTACGACTTTCGATCCAGCACGGTCATCCATAGAGTTAACCTGACCACGACGACGGTTTAAGTCTCCTACAATGTCTCCCATGTTTTCTTCTGGGGTCAATACTTCTAATTTCATAATGGGTTCCATAATCACTGCGCGAGCAGCTTTTGCAGATTCTTTGTAGCCTAGCTTAGCTGCTAATTCGAAAGACAACGAATCAGAATCTACAGGGTGGAACGAACCGTCGTGTAGTGTAATTTTCATTGCGTCCATTTCGAAACCTGCAAGGGGCCCGTTCTTCATGGCTTCTTTGAATCCTTTTTCTACAGATGGGATGTACTCTTTCGGTACATTTCCTCCTTTAATTTCATTAACAAATTCAAGACCCGCTTTGCCTTCTTCTGCAGCTTCAATAGTGAATACGATATCGGCAAATTTACCACGACCCCCTGTTTGTTTCTTATATACTTCACGGTGCTTGGCCGAAGCGGTTAAGGCTTCTTTGTATTCTACCTGTGGCTGACCTTGATTAACCTCTACTTTAAACTCCCGTCGTAAACGATCAACAATAATATCAAGGTGTAACTCACCCATACCTGAAATGATGGTTTGTCCGGAGGCTTCATCCGTTTTGACTTGAAAGGTTGGATCTTCTTCTGCTAGTTTGGCCAAAGACATTCCCAATTTATCAACATCCGCCTTGGTTTTGGGTTCAACCGCAATACCGATAACGGGATCCGGGAATTCCATACTTTCGAGGATGATAGGAGATTTTTCTGCCGAAAGGGTATCTCCTGTTTTGATATCCTTAAAACCCACAGCTGCTCCAATATCACCGGCCTCGATAAAGTCAATAGAGTTTTGTTTGTTGGAGTGCATTTGATAGATTCGTGAGATACGTTCTTTGTTACCCGAACGATTGTTCAGTACATAAGATCCGGCATTCAGACGACCCGAATAGGCACGGAAAAATGCCAAACGTCCCACAAATGGATCCGTAGCAATTTTAAAAGCCAATGCCGAAAAAGGTTCGGAAACGGAAGGCTTACGTGAAATTTCTTCGTCTGTATTGGGGTCAATACCTACAATCGCCTCTTTATCCTCCGGTGAAGGCAAATAGCGACATACGGCATCCAAAAGAAACTGTACCCCTTTGTTTTTGAAGGAGGATCCACAAACCATGGGTATAATACTCATATCTTGTGTAGCAGCTCGCAGTGCTTCGTGAATTTCATCCGGACTAATTGACTCGGAATCTTCGAAGAATTTTTCAAGTAGATTTTCGTCGTATTCGGCAACAGCTTCGATCAGCTCTGCACGATACTTTTCTACATCTTCCTTCATGTCTTCCGGAATTTCTACTTCATCAAAGGTAGATCCGAAATTATCATCATGCCATACGATGGCTTTGTTGGTAACCAAGTCAACAATACCTCTAAAATCTTCTTCCTCTCCAATGTTTAATACAATGGGTACGGCGTTGGATTTTAACATTTCGCGAACCTGAGTGCTAACGTTTAAGAAGTTCGCTCCCTGGCGGTCCATTTTGTTGACAAAACCGATACGAGGGACTTTGTAATTGTCAGCCAATCTCCAGTTGGTTTCGGACTGAGGCTCTACTCCATCAACGGCCGAAAATAAAAAAACCAATCCATCAAGAACTCGAAGGGATCGGTTTACCTCTACTGTAAAGTCAACGTGACCGGGGGTATCGATAATATTAAAGTGATAGGGTTTGGAATCGGCTGTGGGTTTGCCTTGATTTTGAGGAAAGTTCCATGTACAGGTGGTAGCAGCAGAAGTAATGGTGATCCCTCTTTCTTGCTCTTGCTCCATCCAATCCATGGTGGCCGCTCCGTCGTGAACTTCTCCAATTTTATGGCTTACACCTGTATAAAAGAGGACACGCTCTGTAGTTGTGGTTTTTCCTGCATCAATGTGAGCAGCAATTCCGATATTTCTAGTATATTTTAAATCTCTAGCCATGGCTATGGATGTACTTTTTTTATTTAAATTCTAAAGTGTGAAAAGGCTTTGTTTGCTTCAGCCATTTTGTGAGTGTCTTGTCGTTTTTTAACGGACGCACCTTCCTCCTTGGCGGCAGCGAGCACTTCATTGGCAAGACGTAAAGCCATGGACTTTTCGTTGCGCTTTCTTGAAAAGCTGATTAACCATTTCATGGCCAAAGATACTTTTCGATCCGGACGTATTTGAATGGGTATTTGAAAGGTAGCACCCCCTACTCTACGACTGCGAACCTCAACGTGAGGCATCACATTTGACAAAGCATCTTTCCAAATTTCTAAAGCAGTTTTCTCTTCATCTTGTTTACGGGTCTCGATAATGTCGATCGCATCGTAAAAGATTTTAAACGCAGTTGATTTTTTTCCGTCCCACATTAAGTTGTTCACAAAACGGGTTACCAATTGGTCATTAAATTTTGGATCGGGTAGTAGTGGACGTTTTTTTGCTTGTTTTTTTCTCATGATTCTGATGTAAAAGAATTTACCTTAACTTATTTTTTGGGTCTTTTGGCACCGTATTTTGAGCGTCTTTGTAAACGTCCTTCTACTCCGGCAGTATCCAGCGCTCCACGAACTATGTGGTAACGGACCCCCGGCAAATCTTTAACTCTTCCGCCTCGTACCAATACTATCGAGTGCTCTTGGAGGTTGTGTCCTTCTCCGGGTATATAGGCATTGACTTCCTTTCCGTTAGTCAATCGAACTCGCGCTACTTTACGCATGGCGGAATTCGGTTTTTTGGGAGTAGTCGTGTAAACACGAGTACAAACTCCTCTTCGTTGTGGACACGAATCCAAAGCAGCCGATTTACTCTTCTTGGTAATACTGACTCTTCCTTTTCGTACTAATTGTGCAATAGTTGGCATATATTATATCTAATTCCCCAATTTTATGGGCGTGCAAATGTAGGATATTTTTTTGGGCTTTCAAACCCTTAAAATGTAAATTTTTAACATTTCCTTTAAAAATTATAATGCGGTTTCTTTTTTATCCAAAAACCACTCCTTGACTCCCCCCTTAAGACTTTATTTTTAGCCCAGATTTTTTAAAAATTAATAGAGTAAATAATTTTAACAAATTTTTCCCTTTTATTTTACGAAAAAAGGATTTTAAGGTCATTTTTATTAATAAAAATTAATTTTTCTTAACATAATTTTTGGACTTTTCCTCCCAAGTTTAACCAAATCAAACAATTTCAATATGAAAAAACACTATTTGTTTTTGTCCCTATTGGGGATTTTAATGGTGCAACTCGGTTTTGCACAACAAAAAACAATCACAGGAACCGTTACCGATGAAAATGGACTGCCGCTTCCAGGTGCTACGGTGGTCATTGAAAATACAACCCAAGGTGTCTCTACCGATTTTGATGGAAATTACACCATTGAGGCCACCCCTAACGATGTATTGGTCTTTAGTTTTGTAGGATATACCGATCAAAAAATAACGGTTGGTTCAGCAGATAGTTACAATGTAAGCTTGCAACCCGGTAATCAATTGGAAGAGGTGGTGGTCACTTCTTTAGGGATCAAACGTGAGAAGCAGGCTCTGGGTTATGCTGTTTCAGAAGTTGATTCAGATGCTTTAGAACAACGAGCGGAAGGAGATGTAGGTCGTATATTAGCAGGAAAAGCCTCTGGAGTCCAAATAACCAACCAAAGTGGAATTTCCGGTTCGGGAACCAGTATCGTCATTAGAGGATTTAATACCTTTAGTCAAGGTAATCAACCTTTATTTATCGTAGATGGAATTCCCTTTAGTAGTGAAACGAATGCCGTTGGAAGAGAAGGTGATCGAAATGACTTTGTAAATAGCAATAATGGATCTTCTCGTTTCTTAGATATTGATCCCAACAATATTGAGTCGGTTAACGTATTAAAAGGTTTGGCAGCAGCTACTTTATACGGAACGCAAGGACGAAATGGGGTCATCCTGATAACAACCAAATCCGGAGCCGCCGCTTCAACCGGTCCTGCAAAAAATGAGTTTACTATCAACTCTTCGTACTTTAACGTAGAATTGGCTTCCAAACCCGATTATCAAAATCAATATG
>JAYNHN010000053.1:0-7262 GCA_038108035.1 Flavobacteriaceae bacterium | reverse complement strand
GGACAGTCCTCAATTAATGGGACCCTATCCGGACAGCCTGGTTTTTTAAGACATCCTTTTACAACAGCAAGTAATGCAACGGGAATTCCTCAAGTGCTAGATGCTTTGGGAATTGCTTCGGATGCACTTTATGAATGGAAGCCTTATGATAGTGTCGGTCAATTTTTTAGAACGGGTCACGCTTTTAGCAATAACATTAACATTCGTGGTGCCAACACTGACGGTAGTTTGTCTTACAATATAAATTATGGGAATTTGGAAGACGAAGGTTTTACTAGAGCGAATACTCTAAGAAGAAACACTTTAAGTTTTGGAGGTTCTGCTCGATTGAGTAATAATTTCACTGTCAACGAAACTCTTAACTTTACCCAAACTGACTTCAAGTCCCCACCCGTTGCTGCTGGGCAAGGAAGTAATGTTAGCGGTGAAAGTGCATCTGTTTTTGCTAATGTATTTTATACTCCCCGCAGTGTAGATGTATTTGGTCTCCCCTACCAAAATCCGGTAACGGGTGAATCGATTTACTATCGTCAAAACAACTCGATCCAACATCCTCTTTGGACCGTTCATAATACGGGGAACCGACAGTTGACCAATCGAGTATTTGGAGGTGCCTCAATTGCTTACGCAATCAATGACAACCTCAATCTTTCCTATCGGTACGGACTTGATGTCTATTCTGAAAATAATACTAACTTTTCTAACAAGGGAGGGAAAACAGGTAGTCTCGTGAATCGAAATGGAATTTATGAAACTTGGAATAATACCAAAACCATCAATGACCACAACTTTACTTTAAGTGGCGACTATTCAATTAATGATTTTGGATTGACATTTAATCTGGGAGCTACCTCTCGAAGTGACGTTTACGATCGAAATGGTACACGAAGTACTGGACAACAGGTCTTTAATGTTTTACGCCACTTTAATTTTGCGCAACAGGATGAAATCCAAGATTTCACCAAACGAAACATTATTGGATTGTATGGGCAAACCGATATTGACTACCAGCGATATATATACTTAACATTGGCTGCACGAAAAGATTGGGTCTCCAATTTGGCCGAGGCCAATAGATCTATTCTTTATCCATCAGCCAGTGTTTCCTTTTTACCAACTACCGCATTTCAAGAAATCAAAAGCGACTGGCTCAATTTTTTAAAGGTTCGTGCGGGGTACGGTACGTCAGCTAACTTTCCCACACGTTATCCTATTGCGGCAACACTTTCATTGGATACCCAATCATTTATTTTTGGAGGTAATACCATTATCAAAAATACATCGGGAACACGGCTTGGAAATCCAGACCTGAAACCGGAACGGATTGATGAAATTGAATTTGGTGTTGAAGGTCGATTTTGGAATAATCGAATTAGTATGGATTTATCTTTATATAATAAAATCACTAAAGATTTGATCATCGATCGACCCTTAGATCCCTCTAAAGGGTATACAACAACTCAAACCAATATTGGTAAAATTGAAAATAAAGGCATCGAACTAGATTTGGGTTTCAGTTGGATCGAACAAAACAATGGAATTAACTGGAGTACCGACCTTAACTGGTCGACCAATGACGCCATCGTCATCGATTTAGGACAAGATACGGATCGGATTATTTATTCTGGGTTTTCGAACTTGGGAAATGCTGCCATTCCAGGTGAATCTTTGGGAACTATTATGGGATCTTCCATAACACGTGATTCCGAAATAAAGGACTTCAGATGGCTTCCTGGAAATTATGTAATCAACAATCAAGGAAGTTTTGACACTACTACAGATCCAACAATTATTGGTGATGCCAATCCAGACTGGTTGTTAAATATCAGCAATCGCATTTCCTATAAAAATGTGATGTTCAGTTTTTTAATCAATCACGTTCACGGAGGTGACATCTTTACCTATACTGTTGCTACGCTATTGGGTAGAGGATTAACTACGGACACTCTAAATCGTGAATTGAGTTTTATATTACCAGGAGTTCAATCCGATGGAACTCCCAATACCAAGCAGATCAACAACTCAACTTACTACTTCAGTAATGTACTTTACGGCCCGAATGAAAATTTGGTTTATGATGGAAGTGTATGGCGTTTGGGTGAGATTTCTTTGAGTTACAATCTACCACAGAGTTTATTAGATCAAACGCCTTTTGGCAATATATCCTTTAGCCTTTCCGGATTCAACTTGTGGTATGATGCCTATAATACTCCTGATGGAACCAACTTTGATCCAAACATAGCTGGAACCGGAGTCGGGAATGGTCGAGGGTTTGATTATTTAAACGGACCCAGCTCCAAAAGATATGGAGCCAGCCTTAAACTGACCTTTTAATGAACTTAAAATTTATAAAAATGAAAAAAATAACGAGAATTTTTGGTCTATGCCTAAGTGTATTTTTGCTATTAGGATCTTGTGAAACCTTAGAGTTAGATTTAACAGAAAACCCCAATGCATTAAGTCCATCCCAAGCTGATGCTACTTTTTTCCTAAATGCCATTCAAGTAGATTTTGCCTACTGGGTACATTATGTGGGAGATCGTGGAGGTCAACTGACCTGTATTAATTATATGAATGGAAGAACGTATAAAAATATTTATGACCCAGACGATTGGGATCACATATGGAGAACTGCCTATCGAACTATCTTTGAAGATATTCGCTTAATGAATATTCTTACGGAAGAATCTGGTCTTAGCTTTCACAGAGGAATGGGAAAAGTAATCCAAGCCTACATGTTGATAACATTAGTTGATTTTTTTGGAGACATTCCTTATTCAGAAGCACTACAAGGTGGTGAAGGAAACCTAAATCCTGTAGCAGATTCTGGGGCAAGTGTTTATCAAAATGCTATTGAATTGCTGAACAGTGCTGTAACTGATTTTAATGCAGGTGGCCCAGTCCCTGCTGATTTTTACTATGGTGGTGATGCCGAAAAATGGATCAAAGCTGCAAATAGTATCAAAAAGAAAGCTCTCCTAAATCTAGGAGATTTTTCGGGATACCAAGCCATAACCAATTATATTATAAATATTGAGGATGACTTTCAGTTTCAATGGGGGAATAATCCTGCCACACCAGATACCAGACATCCACTTTATGGTAATGGTCGTGGAGATAGTTCTGGGTACAACAGTAGTTGGGGAGCAAACTATTCTTCAACTGGTGGAGGAGAATATATGTCCAACTGTTTGATGTTTAAAATGCTAAATGGGCACGGTGGAAACAAAGATCCCAGAATGGCCTATTATTTCTACCGTCAAGTGGGGGCAACACCTGGTTTTGATAGTGATGCAAACGAAGAAGTTTTGGAATGTGGTTTACCCGGTTATTTTGTCCCCCAACAATTGAGAGGAAACGACACCCCTTTTTGCGCTCCTACTAACAGTGTAAGTGTCCCTGCAAATGGATACTGGGGAAGAGACCATGGAAATGATAATGGAATTCCACCTGATGGCTTTTTAAGAACATTACGAGGAGAATACCCTGCTGGAGGAACATTTGATGATGAGAGTTTTGAAGGCCAAGTAAATGGCGACGGGCTAGGAGGTAATGGGATCACTCCAATAATTCTTTCCTCATGGATGCATTTTATGAATGCCGAAGTAGCCGTAAATACTGGTGGCAATCCAATGGAGGAAACTCTCGCTGGTTTAAGACATTCCCTAATGAAAACAGATGACTTGGGTGAGAACGAAATGGAACAAGAAACCATTGATGCTTATGTTTCCGCTTTTACAAGCGATTGGAATGCAGCATCAAACACAGAGGATCGTCTGGACTTATGGGCTACCCAATTTTTTATTGCGTTGACTGGAAATGGAATTGATGCTTATAATTCATATCGTAGAAATGGATACCCAAGAGATTTACAGCCCAATATTGAACCCGATCCGGGAAGTTTTCCAGTCTCAATGTTCTACCCTGCTAATTACACCTCCAACAACTCCAATGCAACTCAAAAAAGTGACTTAACTACAAGAGTATTTTGGAACACGAGTGGTGCTACTAACTTAAAATAATTGATGATGATGAAAAATAAATTAATCTATGTCGGTTTGTTGGCACTTATGTTTGGGTGTCAAAAGCCAGATAATGTAATTAACGACATTTTAGAAAGTGTCCAACAAGGGGCCGTCTTGAGAACCATTTCATCTGGAGGAGAATATAATTTTTATGCTCCAGACACTTCGATATTTGAACTAACTATTGAAGAACACGATGTCGAAAATGGTGCCTTAATGCAGAATGTTGAAGTCTATTTGTCCCATAATGATGGTTCAGAAATTCTTCACAAAACGATACAACCCAATGAGTTTACTACGGGTCCTACAGGTCTTCCTAGGACAGACATAAAAGTGAGTCTAGGAGACGCAAAAGGTGCCTTGGGGCTTTCGAGCACTCAATATACAGGAGGAGATAAGATTACGATCCGCCTAAAACTTAACCTAAACGATGGCAGGAGTTTTAGTTCCGGTGATGTAACAGGATCTTTGACAGGGTCATATTTTAAATCACCTTATGAGTACAATCGCGTTATTAAATGTATCCCCTTATCGGCAGTCCCTGGAATATATACCTTTACCTTAACTGATTCTTATGGAGACGGTTGGCAAGGAAGCCACCTAAAAGTTACTGTAGATGGGACGACTACTTACTACGGAATACCAAGTCCTTATGGGGCTGATGCGGATCTCAATGCGATTTTAGAACCCTACACTGGAAATAATTCAAGTGGAAAGGCAACCCTCACTATACCAGCCAATGCAAATACTATGTCATTTGAGTGGGTAAGTGGAGACTGGCCTTCAGAGTGTGGATACACGATAACTTACACAAAACTTGATGGTAGTTTAGAACAATCTGCAATAAAAGAATCCAACCCTGCAGTCGGTGAAAAAGTTTTGAGTATTTGTCAGTAATCCTTTTTTGAATTACAAAAAATAACTAAAAGAGCCACTTCTTGACTAAAGTGGCTTTTCTTAACCTTTTAAATTATGTATCGATTCAGTATTTTATTTTTTTTATGTTTATGTACAGTTCAATCTCAAAACCTTAATTCTACGTCCGGTGGAAATGATAGCCGGCTCAACGATGCTTTTACTCAGCTCCGAAATAGATTAAATGGACCCCTCCTATCCAGTGATCAAATCCAAGGAAGTCCATACTTTAATAATAATTTTAAAATGGCCAGAGTATTTTATTTTGGTAAAGTGCTTCAAGATCCAATTTACATTCGTTACAATGCGTTTAGTGATGAAATGGAAATGACCCAAGATCCCCGAAGTATCGGAACGGATCAAGCCTTGATCAAAAACAGTAAGATTTATTGTACTATCGACTCTAAAACCTATAAGTATTTGCCTCTGCCCGAAGGTAATAGCCAACTAGAAAAAGTAGGATATGTTGAGGAAATTTTTAAAGGGGAAAATTATACACTTTTTTTAAGAAATAGAAAGCTGTTTTTGGAGGCCAAAAAAGCTAGAACTTCACTTGAACGCTCATTTCCTGCACGATTTATAGAGAATCATGAATGGTATTTTCAATTTCAAAATTCAAGTCTAAAACGCTTTAAACCCAAGAAAAAGGAAATCAGAAAACTCTTTAAAAATCATTCGAAGTCCATTGGATCTTACCTAAAAGATAATAAATCAAGCCTTAAAACAGTAGGAGACATTAAAAAACTATTTGAATTTTTAGATAAAAGAGAAGATTCTATGAAATGAAATAAATTTTATATTAAAATATATTTAATAAATTTGCAAAAAAAATTTAATGAAAAATATATTTTTACTCAGTATCGTGTTGTTATCAATACAAACACTTTCGGCACAGGCCAATAACAATGGATATGGAATCGGATCCAATGGGGTACAATCAGATAGCCGATTGATTGATTTGTTTGAAAATATAAAAAATCGAGCCAATTCCAGTACGGCCAATGCGCTTAATAAAACTAAAGGGAGCCCTTATTTTGAAGAAAATTTTCAAAAAGCCCAAGTAGAATATTTTGGCAACGTTCTGAAAGACGAAATCTACCTTCGTTACAATGCTTTTAGCGATGAGATGGAGATGAGTTCTATTCCCAACCCGAAAAGTTCCGACAACATTCTAATCAAAAATAATAAGGTCTCCTGCGTCATGGATGGAAGTACCTATCGTTATTTAGGATTTATAAAAGAAAATCAGCCCCCATCTGTAGGCTATGTTAAAGAGTTGTTCAAAGGAAAAGTTTTTTCATTCTACGAAAGAAAATCCAAAGCTTATATGGAAGCAACCGTTGCAAGAACGTCCTTGGAACGTTCTTTCCCAGCTCGCTTTGTCGATAAGACAGACTATTTTTATTCTATTGAAAACGGATCGCTAATGGAAGTAAAACTATCTAAAAAGAAAATTTCGTCTGCCTTAAAATCGTACTCTGGCGAAATCAAATCTTTTTTATCCAATTCAAAAATGAAATTAAAAAATCCTGAAGAAGTCATTCAACTTTTGAATTATCTGGAGACCATCTGATTCGGATTCGTTCCAAATCGCTTTATCAGTATTCTTCTAATTGAATTTTAGGTCAATTAGAAACCCCCCAACTCCAACCGCTTTGTTTAGAGTGTTTTAAAAAAAAATTAACATAATTTTTGCATCTTCTTAACACTTATTAACTATTATTATTAAATTAGCAGACTAAAATTTATTTTAAAATGAAACATTTCTATTATTTGATGTCTCTGTTGCTATGCGTTCAATTCGCAGTTGCACAGAGCACAGTTACAGGTAATGTTACTGATGATCAAGGGGTTCCTCTTCCGGGAGCAACCATCTTGGAGGTGGGTACTAGCAATGGTACTACCACTGATTTCGACGGTAACTTTTCCATCACTGTTCAAGATGGTGCCTCCATATCCGCAAGTTTTGTAGGATATGAATCTGCAACGATAGCCGTTGCAGGACAAGATGTAATTAACTTTACTTTAAATCAAGGAAATCAACTTGAGGAAGTAATCGTAACTTCTTTAGGGATTAAGCGTGAAAAGCAAGCCTTAGGATATGCGGTTTCTGAAGTATCTAACGAAGCCATTGAGCAACGAGCTGAAGGGGATATCGGTCGGGTATTAACGGGTAAAGCTTCAGGGGTACAAATTACCAACCAGAGTGGTTTGTCTGGATCCGGTACCAGTATCGTTATTCGAGGTTTCAACTCTTTCTCTCAAGGAAACCAACCTTTGTTCGTGGTTGGTGGACTTCCTGTGAGGAGTGAGGCCTGCAGT
>JAYNHN010000052.1:475-12945 GCA_038108035.1 Flavobacteriaceae bacterium | reverse complement strand
CATAAAGAGGCTTCCCAATTGGTAAAAGAAATTACCAATACAAACTTTGATTCGAGCATAGACTTGGCGGTTCGTTTGGGAGTAGATCCCAAAAAAGCCAACCAAATGGTTCGAGGTGTAGTTACTCTACCTCATGGTACGGGTAAAGAGGTACGCGTTTTGGCATTGGTCACTCCCGATAAAGAGGCTGAAGCAAAAGAAGCAGGTGCCGACTTTGTAGGACTAGATGAATACCTTCAGAAAATCAAAGATGGTTGGACCGATGTGGACGTGATTGTTACTATGCCCAGCGTTATGGGGAAATTAGGCCCATTAGGTCGAATCCTAGGTCCTCGTGGTTTAATGCCCAACCCTAAAACAGGTACAGTCACCATGGACGTTAAAAAAGCCGTAAGTGATGTAAAAGGAGGTAAGATTGATTTTAAAGTCGACAAGACGGGAATCGTTCATGCCGCCATAGGTAAAGCATCCTTTACTGCCGATAAAATTCACGAAAATGCCGATGAATTGTTGAAAACCATTCTTAAACTGAAACCTTCAACAACCAAAGGAACCTATGTGAAAAGCGTTTTCATGTCCAGTACGATGAGCCCTAGTATTTCAATTGATACTAATTTGAGTTAACGCACAAAATTTAAGAAATGACTAGACAAGAAAAATACGACGCAATAGAAAATCTCAAAGAAACTTTAGCTGGTGTTAAAACACTATATTTAGCAGACATTGAGGGATTAGATGCCACTCAAACAACGGCCTTAAGGCGTGCTTGTTATAAAGAAAATATTAAACTACAAGTGGTTAAAAACACTTTGTTAGCTAAAGCCATGGAAGCTTCCGATCATGACTTTGGTGAACTAACGGGAATCCTTAAAGGGAATACCTCATTAATGTTTTCAGAGACTGGTAATGCACCTGCAAAGGTGATCAAGAACTTTAGAAAAAAGTCAGATAAACCCATCTTGAAAGGTGCTTTTATTGAAGAAGCAGTTTACATAGGGGATGACCAGATCGATGCACTGGTAGCGATTAAATCTAAAGAAGAGTTGGTAGGAGAGATCATTACATTATTACAATCACCTACCAAGAACGTTATTTCCGCACTCCAGTCAGGAGGTGGGAAACTAGCTGGAATTCTCAAAACACTTTCAGAACGTTAATCCTGACCCAAAAAAGTACGCACTCGATTTTATATAATAATTAGTTAAAACAGAAAATAAGAAAAATGGCAGATTTAAAAGATTTTGCAGAACAATTGGTTAACCTTACCGTAAAAGAAGTTAATGAGTTAGCTGACATTCTAAAAGAGGAATACGGCATTGAGCCCGCTGCAGCAGCAGTAGCTGTTGCAGGTCCTGCGGCCGGTGGTGAAGGCGACGCTGCGGAAGAGAAAACGGAATTTGATGTTATTCTCAATGCAGCTGGAGGATCCAAGCTTGCTGTAGTAAAATTAGTAAAAGAATTGACAGGTCTTGGTCTCAAAGAAGCTAAAGAACTTGTTGATAATGCACCCAGCCCTTTGAAAGAGGGAATCGCTAAAGATGAAGCGGAAGCGCTTCAAAAATCTCTACAAGAAGCGGGTGCAGAGGTTGAACTTAAGTAGTCTCAACCCTACCCTTTAAAGGCATAGGCTTTTGGATTTTTCCAAAGGCCTTTACCCTTTTATAGTAAATGCCCCCATCAATAGTATGTCCATTAAAAAAAAGTTAGATGCCTAGTAAACAGAGTCAAAGAACGAATTTCGCAGGAGCACAACATACTCCAAAATATCCCGACTTCCTAGATATTCAAATCAAATCATTTCAGGATTTTTTCCAACTAGAAACAAAGTCTGACGAACGCAACGAAGAAGGTCTCTTCAATACGTTTAAAGAAAATTTTCCAATTACCGATACCAGAAATCAATTCGTATTAGAATTTCTGGATTATTTTGTTGACCCACCGCGCTACTCAATTCAAGAATGTATTGAACGTGGATTGACGTATTCCGTCCCTTTGAAGGCACGTTTAAAATTGTACTGTACGGATCCCGAACACGAAGATTTTGAAACCATCGTACAAGACGTATTTTTAGGGACTATACCTTATATGACCCCTAGCGGTACTTTTGTTATAAATGGTGCTGAACGTATTGTAGTTTCTCAACTTCACCGTTCTCCGGGTGTGTTCTTTGGACAATCCTTTCATGCCAATGGAACCAAACTGTATTCAGCAAGAGTGATCCCATTCAAAGGTTCTTGGATTGAATTCGCTACCGATATCAACAGCGTAATGTACGCCTATATTGATCGTAAGAAAAAATTACCCGTTACCACCCTTTTTAGAGCAATTGGTTTTGAACACGACCGAGATATACTAGAAATTTTTGATTTAGCAGAAGAAATTAAAGTATCTAAAACTGGACTGAAAAAAGTTTTAGGTAGAAAATTAGCAGCACGTGTGCTCAAGACTTGGCATGAGGATTTCGTTGATGAAGATACAGGTGAGGTGATCTCAATTGAACGTAACGAAATCATTATTGATCGAGATACAATTCTAGAGAAAGAACACATTGATGAAATTTTAGAAGCGAACGTTAAGACAGTTCTATTGCACAAAATAGATGCACATATGTCTGATTATGCAATTATCTACAACACGCTTCAAAAAGACCCAACCAATTCTGAAAAAGAAGCGGTAGAACATATCTATAGACAGTTGCGGAATGCAGAACCGCCAGATGAAGACACTGCTCGTGGAATTATCGACAAGTTATTCTTCTCTGACCAACG
Source organism: Flavobacteriaceae bacterium (assembly GCA_038108035.1). Lineage (GTDB taxonomy): Bacteria > Bacteroidota > Bacteroidia > Flavobacteriales > Flavobacteriaceae > MS024-2A. The sequence continues at coordinate 10,177 of JAYNHN010000052.1, read as the reverse complement.
ATACAATCTTGGGGAAGTAGGTCGATATAGAATGAATAAAAAGCTAGGCTTAGACGTTGAAATGGACAAGCAAGTCTTGACCAAGCTTGACATAATCACCATCATTAAATATCTGATTGAATTAATCAACTCTAAAGCGGAGATCGATGATATTGACCACCTTTCTAACCGCCGTGTTCGTACAGTAGGTGAACAATTGTCATCCCAGTTTGGTGTCGGATTGGCACGTATGGCGAGAACCATTCGTGAACGAATGAACGTTCGTGATAACGAAGTTTTTACACCCATTGATTTGATCAATGCGAAAACATTGTCCTCAGTAATAAATAGCTTCTTTGGGACCAATCAGTTGTCTCAATTTATGGATCAAACCAATCCTTTAGCGGAAATTACGCACAAAAGAAGACTTTCTGCATTAGGACCTGGAGGTCTTTCCAGAGAACGAGCCGGTTTCGAGGTTCGGGATGTTCACTACACGCATTACGGAAGACTTTGTCCTATCGAAACCCCTGAAGGACCAAATATTGGATTGATATCCTCTTTAGGCGTTTTTGCTAAGGTCAACAGTTTAGGATTTATTGAAACACCTTACCGAAAAGTTGAAAACGGTGTGATTAATTTAGACGAAACTGTTTATTTAAGTGCTGAAGAAGAGGAAAATCAACTGATCACACAGGCCAATATTCCTTTTGATGAATCAGGAAAAATTTTAGAAGAAAAGGTGATTGCAAGAGATCAAGCCGATTTTCCCGTGGTTCAACCCAGTCAGGTCAACTATACCGATGTTGCCCCGAACCAGATTGCATCCATTTCAGCCTCTTTGATTCCCTTCCTAGAGCATGACGATGCAAACCGTGCGTTAATGGGATCAAATATGATGCGTCAAGCCGTACCTTTATTGCGTCCTGAATCACCCATAGTTGGAACCGGATTAGAAAAACAAGTTGCTTCCGATTCTCGGGTGTTGATCAACGCTGAGAATGATGGCATTGTTGAATACGTGGATGCCGAAAAAATATCTATTAAATACGACTTTTCAGAACAGGATGAACTGATTAGTTTTGATGGGAATACTAAAACGTACAATCTCATAAAATTTAGAAAAACGAACCAAGGAACTTGTATCAATTTAAAGCCGATTGTCAAAAAAGGTGACCGAGTGACCAAAGGACAAGTATTGTGTCAAGGATATGCTACAGAAGCAGGCGAACTTGCATTAGGTAGAAATATGAAAGTGGCTTTTATGCCTTGGAAAGGATACAATTTTGAGGATGCGATTGTAATCTCAGAAAAAGTGGTTCGTCAGGATATATTTACCTCTATTCATATCGACGAATACTCGTTGGATGTTCGAGATACTAAACTCGGTACTGAAGAATTGACTAATGATATTCCAAACGTTAGCGAAGAAGCAACGAAGGATTTAGATGAAAACGGAATGATCCGAATTGGAGCAGAAGTAAATCCGGGAGACATTTTGATTGGTAAGATTACTCCAAAAGGAGAATCGGATCCTACACCAGAAGAAAAATTACTCCGTGCTATCTTTGGAGATAAAGCAGGTGATGTAAAAGATGCTTCACTAAAAGCACCACCATCGTTACGTGGAGTAGTCATTGACAAAAAGCTATTTACTCGTTCCATTAAAGACAAACGTAAACGAAATCAAGACAAACAAGAATTAGACGCATTGGAAGATGCATATGATTTGAAGTTTGATGCTTTGAAAAACGTTTTGGTTGAAAAGCTTTTTGCCATTGTAAGTGGTAAAACGTGTCAGGGAGTTCAAAATGATTTGGGAGAAGAAGTACTGCCAAAGGGTAAAAAATACACTTTGAAGCTTCTTTCAGCAGTGGATGATTATACGCATTTAACAAAAGGCTCATGGACAACTACAGATGAAACGAATCGTCTGATTGCTGACTTAATTCATAATTACAAAATCAAGGAAAATGATTTGCAGGGAGCATTAAGACGTGAGAAATTCACAATCAGTGTTGGAGATGAATTACCGGCAGGGATCAAGAAACTTGCTAAAGTTTACATCGCTAAAAAGCGTAAGCTGAAAGTCGGTGATAAAATGGCAGGGCGTCACGGAAATAAAGGGATTGTAGCACGAATTGTTCGTGAGGAAGAAATGCCGTTCCTAGAGGACGGAACTCCCGTAGATATCGTTCTTAACCCCTTGGGAGTCCCTTCAAGAATGAATATTGGTCAGATTTATGAAACCGTTTTGGGTTGGGCTGGTCAGAATTTAGGTGAAAAATATGCAACTCCTATTTTTGATGGAGCGACTATTGAAGAGATCAATGCATTGACTGAAAAAGGAAACGTCCCATTGTATGGACATTCCTATTTGTACGATGGTGGAACGGGAGAACGATTTGATCAACCCGCTACCGTTGGTGTGATTTACATGCTCAAATTAGGACACATGGTGGATGATAAGATGCACTCGCGTTCTATCGGACCGTATTCATTGATTACGCAGCAACCCCTAGGAGGAAAAGCTCAATTTGGTGGACAGCGTTTTGGAGAAATGGAAGTATGGGCATTAGAAGCATACGGAGCCTCTAGTACTCTACAAGAAATTTTAACGGTTAAATCCGATGATGTTATTGGTCGAGCAAAGACTTATGAAGCCATCGTGAAGGGAGATACACTTCCGGAACCGGGCTTACCAGAATCTTTTAACGTGTTGATGCATGAATTAAAAGGACTTGGACTAGACATTCGATTGGAAGAATAATTAAAAAAAGACGATAGTAAGTTATGGCTAGAAATAACGAAATCATTACCCAAAAAAAATTCAATAAAATCGTAATTGGTTTGGCTTCACCCGAAGTCATCCTTGGAAATTCTCGTGGAGAAGTTCTCAAGCCTGAAACCATCAATTACAGAACGCATAAGCCCGAGAGAGACGGTCTTTTTTGCGAACGAATCTTTGGACCAGTAAAAGATTATGAATGTGCCTGTGGAAAATACAAAAGAATTCGATACAAAGGAATTGTTTGTGATCGATGTGGGGTAGAAGTAACCGAAAAGAAAGTACGTCGCGATCGAGTAGGACATATCAATTTGGTTGTTCCCGTAGCGCATATTTGGTATTTCCGTTCGCTACCCAACAAGATAGGATATCTTTTAGGATTACCTTCTAAGAAATTGGACATGATCATTTATTACGAGCGATACGTAGTAATCCAACCGGGTCTTGCTAAAAATGAGGAAGGTGAACCCCTCCAACCCATGGATTTCTTGACAGAAGAGGAATACCTCAATGTTATGGAGCAAATTCCAGCTGAAAATCAATACAAAGAAGACAGCGATCCAGACAAGTTCATTGCTAAAATGGGGGCTGAATGTTTGATTGAATTACTTTCACGAATTGATCTGGAAACCTTGTCGTATGAATTGCGCCACAAAGCCAATAATGAAACGTCTAAACAACGTAAAACTGAGGCTTTAAAAAGACTTCAAGTTGTAGAGGCTTTCAGAGATGCAAATGAAAGAGGAGAAAATCTCCCCGAATGGATGATCATGAAAGTGATTCCTGTCATTCCCCCAGAGTTACGTCCTCTTGTACCTTTGGATGGAGGTCGCTTAGCTACTTCGGATTTAACTGACTTATACCGCCGGGTGGTTATTCGTAACAATCGTTTAAAGCGATTGGTAGAAATTAAGGCACCAGAGGTGATTCTTAGAAATGAAAAGCGAATGCTACAAGAGTCTGTTGACTCTCTTTTCGATAACACTCGAAAGTCTTCAGCAGTAAAAACGGATTCCAACCGCCCATTAAAGTCTCTTTCGGACTCTCTTAAAGGAAAGCAGGGACGTTTTCGTCAAAACCTGTTAGGGAAACGGGTGGACTATTCAGCACGTTCCGTAATTGTTGTTGGACCGGAATTAAAATTATTTGAATGTGGATTGCCTAAAGATATGGCAGCGGAATTGTACAAACCTTTTATCATTCGTAAGATCATTGAAAGAGGAATTGTCAAAACTGTAAAATCTGCGAAAAAAATTATTGATCGCAAGGAACCAGTTGTTTGGGATATTTTAGAAAATGTATTGAAAGGACATCCCGTGCTTTTGAACCGAGCACCCACTTTACACCGTTTGGGGATTCAAGCATTTCAACCTAAACTAATTGAAGGAAAAGCGATCCAATTGCACCCCTTAGTATGTACAGCATTTAATGCGGACTTTGATGGCGATCAAATGGCGGTTCACTTGCCTTTAGGGCCCGAAGCTATTTTAGAATCCCAACTTTTGATGCTGGCCTCCCATAGTATCCTCAACCCGGCGAACGGCTCGCCCATAACCGTTCCCTCTCAGGATATGGTATTGGGTCTATATTACATGACCAAAGGTCGAAAATCTACTGCAAAGCATAAAGTGAAAGGTGAGGGACTGATCTTTTATTCTGTAGAGGAAGTACATATTGCTCACAACGAAAAACGTGTGGACTTAAATGCAATGATTAAAATCAGAGCTAAAGATTTCAACGAACAAGGAGAATTAGTGTTTCAAATCATTGAGACTACTGTTGGACGAGTTTTGTTTAATGAAGTAGTTCCTGAGGCAGCCGGATTCTTTAATATGGTTTTAACCAAGAAAAACCTTCGAGAAATTATTGGAGATATCTTAAAGGTGACCAGCGTTCCTGAAACGGCAGAATTTTTAGATAAGATTAAGGCAATGGGATACGGTTTTGCATTTAAAGGAGGACTATCCTTTAGTTTGGGTGATATTATTATTCCACCAGAAAAAGTGACCATGATTGAGGATGCCAACTCACAAGTAGACGCTGTGATTGGAAACTACAACATGGGATTAATTACAAATAACGAACGCTACAATCAGGTAATCGATATCTGGACTTCCACTAATGCGATGTTAACTGAGTTGGCTATGAAACGAATCCGAGAGGATCAACAAGGCTTTAATTCAGTTTATATGATGTTGGATTCAGGTGCTCGTGGTTCCAAAGAACAAATCCGTCAATTGACCGGAATGCGTGGATTGATGGCAAAACCTAAAAAATCAAATGTAGGTGGAGGAGAGATTATTGAAAACCCAATCCTATCCAACTTTAAAGAAGGACTTTCCATCTTAGAGTATTTTATTTCGACTCACGGAGCCAGAAAAGGATTGGCTGATACCGCTTTAAAAACTGCAGATGCAGGATATTTAACCCGTCGCTTGCACGACGTTTCTCAAGATGTAATTGTCAATTTGGAAGATTGCGGAACTCTGCGTGGGGTGGAAGTGACTCCTTTGAAGAAAAACGAAGAAGTTGTAGAAACACTAGGCGAACGTATTCTCGGTCGAGTAGCTCTACACGATATTGTTGACCCACGTTCTAATGAAATTATAGTAGAATCTGGGCAAGAAATTAAGAATCCTCATGTTGCTTTGATAGAAGAAGCCCCCATCGAATCTGTTGAAGTTCGTTCTCCATTAACCTGTGCTGCTAAACGCGGTATTTGTGAAAAATGCTATGGAAGAAACTTAGCTACGGGTAAAATGGTTCAACGAGGTGAAGCAGTGGGCGTTATCGCAGCTCAGTCTATCGGTGAACCTGGAACCCAGTTGACTCTAAGAACCTTCCATGTTGGAGGAGTTGCTGGAAATATTTCCGAGGAGAACAAACTGATCGCCAAATTTGATGGAATTGCTGAAATTGAAGACCTGAAAACAGTTAAAGGAAAAGATACTGATGGAAATGATGCCGAGATCGTCATTTCTCGTACTTCTGAAATTAAAATTTTAGATTCGAAAACCAAAAGTGTACTCAGCACGAATAACATACCTTACGGTTCTTCAATCCATATCAAAAATGGTTCAAAGATTAAAAAGGATGCTGTTGTTTGTCAATGGGATCCATTTAATGGAGTAATTGTTTCTGAATTTACTGGTAAAATTCTCTTCGAGAACATCGAGCAAGGTCTCACGTATCAAGTTGAAATTGATGAACAAACTGGTTTTCAAGAAAAAGTTATTTCTGAATCCAGAAATAAAAAGTTGATACCTACTTTATCCATTCAGGATAAAAAAGGAACGATTTTACGTTCGTACAACCTTCCCGTGGGAGCCCATTTAATTGTTAATGAAGGCGATCAAATTGAGGAAGGAAAAGTGTTGGTTAAAATTCCAAGAAAATCAGCCAAATCAGGAGATATCACAGGAGGTTTACCTCGAGTTACTGAATTATTCGAAGCTCGGAATCCTTCCAACCCTGCGGTAGTATCAGAAATCGACGGAGTTGTTTCTTTCGGTAAAATCAAGCGAGGAAATCGTGAAATTATCGTAGAATCTAAATTCGGTGATCTCAAGAAATATTTAGTTAAGTTATCCAACCAAATTTTGGTTCAGGAAAATGATTTTGTCAAGGCAGGAATGCCCCTTTCAGATGGTTCGGTTACACCGGCAGATATTCTAAAAATCAAAGGGCCTTCAGCAGTGCAACAATACTTGGTAAATGAAATTCAAGAGGTATATAGACTCCAAGGTGTGAAAATAAACGATAAACACTTTGAAGTAGTGGTACGTCAAATGATGCGTAAAGTCAGAATCATGGATCCGGGAGATACTATTTTCCTTGAAAATCAATTGGTATTCCGTTATGACTTTATCGAAGAGAACGATTCCTTATACGGAATGAAAATTGTAGAACAAGCAGGTGATTCTGAGAACCTAAAAGAAGGACAGGTAGTCTCAGCTCGCCACATAAGAGATGAAAACTCTTTGTTAATGCGCGAAGGCAAACAGTTGGCCGTTGCTCGTGATGCAGCACCCGCTACTGCTACTCCTGAACTTCAAGGTATTACACGAGCCTCTTTACAGACTAAGTCCTTTATTTCTGCGGCTTCGTTCCAAGAAACGACTAAGGTACTTAATGAGGCTGCTGTGAACGGTAAAGTTGATTATCTAGAAGGTTTGAAAGAGAATGTGATTGTAGGACATAAAATTCCTGCGGGTACAGGTCTCCGAATGTATAATGATATCATTGTAGGTTCTAAAGAGGAGTACAAAAGTCTTTTAATCGATAAAGAAGAGGAAATTAGTTTTTAAGCAATGAGTGATACAAAAACACCAAAAGAAAACCAGCTCAATATAGCTATTGATGAAAATATAGCGGATGGGGTTTATTCCAATCTAGCAATTATCAATCATTCTGCTTCGGAGTTTATTGTTGATTTTATTACGGTCATGCCGGGAGCCCCGAAAGCACGAGTCAAGTCGAGGGTAATTCTAACACCGGAACATACCAAGCGTTTTCATAAAGCTTTGGGAGATAATATCAAACGTTTTGAAAAAGCACATGGTGAAGTAGAAACTAACGAACCGCCACCGATTCCATTAAATTTTGGACCAACTGGCGAAGCTTAAAAAAACCCTCCTTAATGGAGGGTTTTTTCTTGGATTAAATAATCTTTTGGATCGTGAAATCAGAAAAAGAGTTAAAAAGTTTATTGAATACTAACGTTGAAAGTTACTTCAATATCCGTTTCTCCTCCTGCATCCGCTAGTCCTGAATTAGGTTTAGTGGGTTCATGTCGAAGAGTGAATGTTAATGTACCGTTACTTTGAGAACCGGCTACAAGTGAAAACTTAGTTCCTAATGGATTACCACTTGAATCTGAGTTCGTAGCTTCTACCGTTACATCAAGTCCACCGGCAGCAACATAGAAAAACTGGTGTTCATCACTTTCCTCTTCTACTTCTTCTGTAATGTCTTCAGCTGGACTTTCTGTTTCATTAAGCAGTACAATGCTTCCACTATAAGTAGTGCCGGAAGCTAAGTTGCCTGAAACACTTACTACGGGTGGATTTGGACCATCTCCATCCAGATCTTGACTTTGCATAGTAATTGCAGTCCCTCCGCCAGAAGGACTTAAAGTTACTGTTAAAGTAGTAATAACTTCCTCGTCATTTACCTCTTCAGGTAATACGTCATCATCATCATCTCCACTACAAGATGTAAATATTAAGCTTGTAGATAGAAAAAAGACTGTTAAAAAATGGCTTGTTTTTAGTCCAGTAGAATTAAAGAGATTAATTTTTTTCATTTTAAGTTGTTTAAAAATTAGTAATTGAATTTAAGTTTAATTAAAAAGTTTCTACCCAAATCGTCAGCATAAAATCGAAGACGATTTAGGTAATTACGGTAGGATGTATTTAGTAGATTCGTAATGGTAAGATCAATAGAAAATAAACCGAATGATACCGATTTTAAATCAATACTGGAACTAAAATTCAGTAAGTGATATGCATCGGGAGGTGTGCTGACATCCACAAGTTTAAACTGTTCTTCTTGTGGAATATACACTTCAAAATTGACATTCGGATATTCATTTTGTCTAAAAAAATAGGCACTTTGTAAAGCCAAGCGGATGTTTTTGTATTTCGGGTTTTGATAAACAATTTCACTACTTGTATTTACAGGAGGCATACTAATCAAGGCTTCGTCCTTAATACGGTCATAACCTTTTACCAAAGAAGATTGATGTTGAATGCTCAATGTATTGGAAAAACGATACATTAGATCCAAATCCAGACCCAATAATTCAGCATGGGTTTGTCGGTATTCCCAGACTTGAAAATTACCTCGTACCGTTTGCTGAATAGCAGTAGGTTCAAGAATTATAAAGTCTATAATGCTTTGATAAAATGGATTGATTGAGAAGCCAAATCGATCTTCATCTCGTTCCAAAGTCAGTGATACTTTGTGTCCACGTTCAGATTGGAATCTCAAATCACCTAATTCTATTCTAGAAGCAGAATGATGCAACCCTTCACTAAAAAGTTCTGAGGGGTTCGGCGCCCGAGAAGCTACAGAATAGTTTAAAAGTAAATTGAAATCCTGATCAAAATTAAAATGAACTCCCACAGTTGCAGAGGGGTTATAGAATTTTAATTCCGGATGCGTTAAAATCTGGTTAATATTCTCTCGTACCACTAATTCTGGGAACAATTCATCGTAATTTCTAAATTCCCAAAAAGAAGTTCTGTAATATTTATAGACATCGAGATAGCTGAAATCAAAACGAGCTCCAGCTTCAAAGATCCACTGGTTGTTTGGACGATAATTTAGAATCGAAAAGACTCCTAGATCGTATTTTTTATAATCGGGAATTAATCTGCGTACACCCGTATTTGGTTCTGCAAAATTATTCTGATATCTAGATAGCAATCCGGTTTTAAGATTTAAATCAGCTGTTAAAGACGTGTTTAAATCGAATTGTAGGCTATGCGTATCCAGTTCTAAATCCAACGAAGCTTTGTTTCGATCTGAGCCACGACGAATATCAAATTCTAAACGATCGTTTTTTTGAAAATCATATTGAAGGCTCAATTTTCCCAGACCTTTCAACCTTTTAAAACCTTTGATTCGGAATAAATGGTGGTCGATCTCCTGCATGGGAGCATTGATAGCATAATCAAAATCATTGACGATTAAAGGAATAGAGCTCTCAATAGCCCGGATTTGATCTTGCGCACCCCCTAGGTGAGAAGCTCTTAAGATACCGATTTCATTTTTGAAAAAGGAATAGTATGCTTCAAAACCAAAGTTGAAACGATTCAAACCCCAGTTTGCAGACAAACCGCGTTCAAAAGTGCCTGTGTTACTCAATATGTATTCGGGTGATTCAAAATCTCCAAAGCGTTTTACAGTACCTTGAACTCTTCCATCTTTGT
>JAYNHN010000052.1:0-415 GCA_038108035.1 Flavobacteriaceae bacterium | reverse complement strand
ACTAGTGACCATTCCACCTCTTCCATTTGTTGAAGCAGATGAAATCGTTTTTCCAAACAAACTGTCCTTTAACAGAGGTTTAGGAGTTTCAGTAACAATGACACCGCCTACAGCATCTCCACCGAATTGCAAGGCACCTGCTCCTTTAATAAGGGTCAGAGTACCAAATGAATTGATATCAAGATTAGGAGCGTGTTCTGCTCCCCATTCTTGATCTTGCATGCGCACCCCATTGTTGATGATCAAGACACGACTACTGTGAAGTCCATTAATCAATGGCTTAACAACAGTATTCCCAGTATTTAGAGACGAAACCCCACTCAAACTATTCAGTGCGTCTCCCAGAGAACCACTGCTATACCGTTCCAAAACCTCGTTGGACATTTGAATCTGCTTTAGTGTCTTAGATTGTTCA
>JAYNHN010000051.1:0-12951 GCA_038108035.1 Flavobacteriaceae bacterium | reverse complement strand
ATTTTAGGATCCCGAAAGGGTATTGATACCATCTTCAATTTAGAAACACAACAGTTTAGAACCCTTTATTAGGACGAATTGGAGGCTGGAATCGCTACAGTGCTTTTTGACGATCAAGACAATTGGTGGATTAATACATTCAACGGAATCGTATCATTCAATCCTGAAACGGGTAAAACAATTTGATATTCCGATAAAGACGGATTTTCAAATAACGAAGCCAACCGATAGTGCCTTAAAACATCTCATGGATTTCTAGGACTTTAAATTTAGAGGAACCCCTTAAAGAACAATGAGTATTGATTTTAATTTTTCAGATCCGATGAGTTCTGTCAAAAGCATTGCAGAATCTTGGGTGAATTAATTGAATAATAGCGTAGGTTTGTTAAGTTAATCGGAATAACTTATCGTCCGTTCCCACGATTTAATTAGTGTTTAACCGCCACGGGAATACTTTCATTTTTGGGTAGGGCATAACGGACAAAGTCCGCTTGGGACAATCCGGGGATGTTTTGTACAGCAGTTACATTAAATCCTGTTTTTTCTAGTCGGATGTAGTAGTCCATTCCATAGATACGGACATGATCGTATTGTCCAAAAATACGGCTGCGTTCTGTAGGATCGGTAATGGTATTGTCTTCAAAAGAGGTCTTTCGGGTTTCGTCCAAAGGGACTTGTGCAATAAGAGTACCCCCTTTTTTAAGGACTCGGTAAAGTTCAGACATCGCTTTTCGGTCGTCGGTAATGTGTTCCAAAACGTGATTACACAAAATCAGATCGTATGTATTTTCCTCAAAGGGAAGTTTGCAAATATCGGCTTTTACATCGGCCAGGGGTGAGTGAAGGTCTGTAGTGGTATACTCCCAGTGGGAAAAATTCCGGAACTTTTGGTAAAAAATTTGTTCGGGGGCTACGTGTAAAACTTTAATCGGATCGTTTAGGAAGGGGGTCTCCCGTTCTAAATAAAGCCATAAAAAACGATGTCGCTCCAAGGAAAGTGTACCCGGGCATAGAGCATTTTCTCTTAAATTTTGATAACCATAAGGGAGAAATTTTCGATAGCTGCTTCCGTCAATGGGATCGGTAAATCGCGAACCCTTAAAATACCATTTAATTAAAGGTCGAAACCAAACACTGAGTTGAATCAACCAGGGTCTCGGTAAGAGATTCAACAGCATTTTCATAAAGCGAGAGGCACTTTACGAAAAGGAGTTTCTTCATCACTTTCGATACCCAATGCCTCGTAAATGTATTGAAACGTAGAGAGCAGTTCAGGTCGACCGTCCACAAGGGCAACATCGTGTTCAAAATGGGCGCTGGGTTTACGGTCAGCAGTCAAGATGGTCCATCCGTCTGGAAGCTGATTGATTCGATGTGTTCCTTGATTGATCATGGGTTCAATGGCCAAAACCATTCCTTCCTGAAATTTTTTACCCCATCCTCTTTTGCCATAGTTGGGTACTTCAGGTCCTTCATGCATGACGGTTCCCAGCCCGTGTCCTACCAATTCTCGAACCACCCCATAACCTTCTTTTTCACAATGCTGCTGAATGGCATGACCCAAATCTCCGATCCGTTTTCCAGCTCGAAAGGTATCAATTCCTTTATAAAGGGATTCTTTAGTTATGCGTAATAATTTTTCGACTGATGGGTCAATAGTTCCCACAGCAAAGGTGTAGGCATGATCTCCGTAAAATCCGTTTTTTAATGCCCCGCAATCGATCGAAATGATATCTCCATCTTCTAAGGGAGTCTCGTTTGGAATACCGTGAACAACCTGTGCATTGGGACTTACACAAAGTGTATTGGGGAAATCATACAATCCCAAAAAACCGGGTTCTGCTCCTTGATCTCGAATACAGCTTTCTGCCATTGCATCCAACTGGAGTGTAGTCACACCGGGTTGAATTTCGGAAGCCAAAACACCTAAGGTTTTGGAAACGATCATTGCGCTTTCACGCATTAGTTCAATTTCTTCTAAATTCTTAAGGACTATGGCTGCCATTCTAAAAGTCTGCGTAAGCGTCTTGGTAGGGTTGCTTTTTGAGTATTTTCGAAAAATCTTCAATCATACTTTCTACGGGAAATTCTACAATACGGTTGTTCTCTTTTCCGTTTTCGATAAAGATCAAGGTCGGAATATTGAGTATGTCGAATTCTTTTTCGTAGCCTTGGGGACTGTCTTTGGCTTCAGAGATACCGTACATTTCGATCTGGTCTTGAGTCACTCCCAGTGCGTCTAGCAATTTAAACATTCCTCCCAATTCACGTTGAGTATCTCCGCACCAGGTACCTAGAAAAAGTTTAAAGGTTAGGTCTTTAGCTAGAGGTTTATGTTCTTTTATCCATCCTTCAGGAATTTTTAAAAGATCGTATTCGGGTTGAAACCATGCTTGAAATTCGGGCGTGTCTAAATTGGCTCGGTTTAAAAAACCTAAAACGACTGTTTCGCCTTCTTCTCCAATGAGGGTTTCTACTTTTAGAGGTTCTTGGGGCTTTTCTTTTGGACTACTTTGGCATCCAAAGAAAAGAATACCAAAAGTCAGTATGAGATGGATTTTTTTCATTGTTTTAGGAGTAAAGATTTTCGAGTCATTGTTTTAGGTTGCTCAATTCCCATCAGATCAAGAAGGGTAGGGGCGATATCTCCTAAAATCCCGGGATTGATTTCCTTTTTTTCTGGATCGACTAAAATAACAGGAACTGGATTTGTGGTATGAGCGGTGTTCGGACTTCCATCCGAATTGATCATGGTCTCGCAATTTCCGTGATCGGCAATTACGATACTGGCATAGCCGGCTTTTAAAGCGGTCTCTAATACATCTCCAGCACATTGATCTACTGCTTCGCAAGCCTTTATCGCAGCTTGTAAATCACCCGTATGTCCTACCATATCGGGATTAGCAAAATTGAGACAAATAAAATCAGGAGCATCTACTTCTATTTTGGCGATGATGGCATCTCGGATTTCGAAGGCACTCATTTCAGGTTTGAGATCGTAAGTCGCTACTTTAGGAGATGGACATAAGATACGATCTTCTCCCTCGAAAGCCTTTTCACGTCCTCCGTTGAAGAAGAAGGTAACATGGGGATATTTTTCGGTTTCGGCTATGCGGACTTGGGTTTTTCCTGCTCGAGCAAGCACCTCTCCCAGTGTATCTTTGAGGTTGTTTTTGTCGAAAATGACTTGAACTTTTTTAAAAGAATCATCGTAATTGGTCAAGGTTACATAATATAAATCCAAAGGCTGCATGAACTGTTCCGGAAAGGCTTTTTGTGAGAGTGCTTGGGTCAATTCTCTCCCTCGGTCAGTTCTAAAATTAAAAAAGAGAACCACGTCCCCCGCTTCAATGGGCGCTCCGTGGGGATGAACGAGTGGTTTGATAAATTCGTCAGTAATCCCTTCCTTATAACTGTCTGCAAGGCTTTGACTAAAATCGCTCGTTGAACTCCCTTTGCGGTGTATCAAAAGATCATAAGCTTCCCGAATGCGTTCCCAACGTTGATCCCGATCCATGGCGTAATATCGACCCACGATAGAGGCTAACTGCCCACCGGTCTGAGCTAATTTCTGTTCGATCTGCTTGACAAATCCAAATCCGGATTTAGGATCGACATCACGGCCGTCTGTAAAAGCGTGTAAGTAAACTTCTTCAAGCTTGTATTCGGCTATTAAATCTAAAAGCCCCTCAAGGTGCTTAATATGTGAATGCACTCCACCGTCAGAAAGCAATCCCAATAGATGAACTTTTTTATTTTCGTTTTTGGCGTAGTCCAAAGAATCTGTGAGCACTTTTTGGTTGCGAAGCTGATCGTTTTCAACGGCTAAATTGATTTTAGCCAAATCTTGATAGACAATTCGGCCGGCACCCAGATTCATATGTCCCACTTCACTATTGCCCATTTGACCCGCAGGTAATCCAACATGTTCTCCGTCGGTTCGGAGCGTATTAAAGGAATAGTTTTGATAAAGTGAATCAATATAAGGAGTTTTCGCTTGGTCAACGGCGGAGACACTCGGGTCAGGTGCATTTCCCCAACCGTCTAAAATCATTAATAAAGTCTTTTGAGACATGAAAAAATTTTTATCAAAGATACAAAATTAGTCATCTTGGTTTGGAATGTAATCGGCTGAAAAAAAAGCCTTTTCTTTGTAAACAAAACACTGAAAAATAAACAGAAACAAATTTTGAAAATATGCACAAAAGAGAATGTTTGAAATTTTTAATGAGAGAATGAGTGTGCTGAGAAGTTACATGTATTGTAAATTTTATACTTATCGTAAAGTCAATTAGTTACTAAAACTTAGGTCTGTGAAAAAAGGATTGGTTTACCGTTCTACCGGCAGTTGGTATTCTGTTGAATCGGAAGGTGTTTTTTACCAATGTAGAATCAAAGGTAAACTACGTCTGGAAGGGATCAAAAGTACGAATCCAATTGCAGTAGGTGATTGGGTATATTTTGAGGTCGATTCTTTGACCGATACTCTAGAGGGAACGATTAAACAGATTGAACAAAGAAAAAATTACATTTTTCGAAAATCAGTAAATCTTTCTAAACAAACTCATATTATAGCCTCCAATATTGATCAAGTTTTTTTGTTGGTTACATTAAACAACCCACCTACTTTTCCGGCTTTCATTGATCGGTTTTTAGTGACTGCCGAGGCCTATCAAATACCGGTTGTTTTGCTATTTAATAAAATAGACACCTATACTGATTCGGAACTTGAAGAAGTTCAACTTTTGGAAAAAGTGTATCAAAACATAGGATATACAACCTATCAAATTTCTGCAAAAGAAGTAAAGTCTGTTGAAAAATTAAAGACACTGATGTTAAGTAAAGTGAGTATGTTTTCCGGTCATAGTGGGGTGGGAAAATCCACTTTAATTAATGCGATTGCTCCCGGATTGGATTTAAAGACCGCTCAAATTTCAGAGCAGCATCAACAAGGAGTCCATACGACCACCTTTGCAGAAATGTTTACTTTAAAGGAAGGGATTAAAATTATCGATACACCGGGTATCAAAGGTTTTGGGGTTGTTGATATGCAGCCGGAGGAAATCGGAAATTATTTCCCGGAATATTACAAACGCAAAGGCCAGTGTAAATTCAACAATTGTCTACATCAAAACGAGCCCAAATGTGCAGTATTGGAAGCTGTTGAGTCTGGAACCATTGCACTTTCTCGATATCAGAGCTATCTGCAAATGTTAGAAGAGGATTCATCTTATAGAAATTAGTATGCGAGTTGTAATTCAAAGAGTCAAAAAAGCTCAGGTACGGATTAATCAAAAAGAAGAAAGAAGCATCGAAAAAGGACTGGTCGTCTTGTTGGGAATTGAAATGACGGACGAGGTCTCCGATGTTGAATGGTTAGTCAATAAAGTCCTCAATCTTCGTATTTTTAACGATTCAGAGGGAGTGATGAACGAGTCCTTATTGAATCAAAAAGGCGATTTAATGGTGGTGAGTCAGTTTACTTTGATGGCAGCGACCAAAAAAGGCAATCGGCCTTCCTACATTCGAGCTGCTAAACACCAACACGCCATTCCTTTGTACGAGTTATTTTTACAAAAAGCAGAAACCCAGTTGGGACGAACCGTTACGGCGGGAACTTTTGGTGCTGATATGGAAGTTGAATTAATCAACGACGGTCCCGTCACCATTCAAATGGACACCAAAAACAAAGAATAATTTAAAAGATGTTCACCTCGGTTTCTAAGGAAATTCGGTAGGTGTCCCACACCTGCTTTTGAATTTCTTTGGCTAAATCCAAAATCTCCTTTCCACTTGCTGATCCATAATTGACTAAAACAAGTGCTTGTTTTTTATGAACCCCGGCATCTCCTTTTCGAATTCCTTTTAAACCGAGTGATTCAATCAACCAACCGGCGGGGACTTTCACGGAATGGATATCGATCGGATAATATGGGATTTGTGGATTTTGATTTTGTAAATCCACTAGGTGGGAATGAGTGATGATTGGATTTTTAAAAAAACTACCGCTGTTTCCAATTTCTTTGGGATCGGGTAATTTGGAGCGGCGTATTGAGCTTACCGCTTGGGCTACGGACTGAATGTTTTGGACTGGATGGTTTTGAAGTTGTTCTTTTAATACACTATAAGAAAGTTGTAATTGGTGTGGTACTTTTTGTAGTTTAAATTGTACCTGTGTAATGATGCATTTATTTTTTAGAACCGTTTTAAAAAGAGAGGTTCGGTACCCAAATTGACAGTGGTCTTTTGTGTAATTTTTGAGGGTCAGCGTGTCGATGTCGAGGACCTCGCAGGAATGAAAAACGGACTGCAATTCCACTCCATAAGCGCCTATGTTTTGAATGGGTGCAGCACCCACGCTACCGGGAATTAAAACCAGATTTTCAACCCCACCATAATCGTTGTCCAAACACCAACTTACAAATTTGTGCCAATTTTCTCCTGCTTGGACTTGGACAAGAACTTCGCGCTGGTTTTCATCAAGTATTTGGATTCCCTTGGTATCCATCAAAAGGGTTGTTCCCTCGTAGTCTTCGGTTAGTAAAATATTACTTCCTCCACCCAAAACACGAAAAGGAGTATTTTTTAACTTTTCCAAAACTTCCTTTAAAGTAGAAAGCGAATCAATGGAAATAAACTGACGAGTATGAGCCTCAATACCGAAAGTATTGAAAGCTTGCAGTGAGACGTCTTTTTTAAACACGAGCATGGCTCAAGATACAAATTTCGGATAGGTCTCTAAAGCCTTTTCTAAAATGGTTGCTGCACGGACTAACTTTTTTGCATCGAGAATAAATGCAATACGTACCTCGTTGAGTCCTACTCCTGGAGTAGAATAAAAACCAGTGGCAGGAGCAAGCATTACGGTTTGATTTTTGTATTCAAAATCTGTTAAAAGAAATTTTGAAAAATCTTCGGCATCTTCAACAGGGAGTTTGACAATGCAGTAAAAAGCACCCATAGGATGCGAAACCTCCACATTGGGGATTTTTTCTAACGCCTCGATCAAAACATTTCTACGATGGCTGTATTCTTTAACAACTCCTTGAAGATAGGATTTAGGAGCCTCCAAGGCAGCTTCGCTGGCCATCAATGCATAGGTAGGGGGTGAGAGACGTAAATGGGCAAACTTTAAAACGTTTTGGATCAGTTTTTTGTTTTTAGAAACGATGCAACCCACTCGAGCTCCACAAAGACTATATCGCTTGGAAACAGAATCAATCATGAGCGTGTGTTCCGCTCCTAAAGAATGTTTTAGAACCGAATAGTGTTGGTTCCCACCGTGAATAAATTCTCGATACACTTCATCTACAATCAAGAAAATATCTTTTTCAATAGCCAGTTTACAAAGAATATTAATTTCTTCTTTACTGTAAACATAGCCTGTAGGATTGCTGGGATTGCACAAGAGGATTGCTCGGGTTTTTGGAGTGATTTTTTGATTGATATTTTCTAAAGAAGGAAGTTGGAATTGTGTTTCAAATTCAGAAATAACAGGAACGACTTCTACACTCGCTGCACTGGCAAAACCATTGTAATTGGCGTAAAAGGGTTCAGGAATGATGATTTCATCCCCTGCATCACATATGACATTTAGCGCAAAGGTCAACGCCTCACTGGCACCTGTGGTAACAATAATGTCATTCGCTTCAAGGGCGATGCCATGCTCGCCGTAGTAATGAACTAATTTTTCTCGGTAGGACAAAGGTCCCTGAGAAGGTCCGTAAGGGAGTAAAGTCAAAAGTGCATTTTTGACCTTATCAATAGATTCTTTGGGAGCTGGAATATCCGGTTGACCAATATTGAGGTGCAATACTTCAATTCCCTTAGCTTTAGCTTCATCAGAAAAAGTTACGAGTTTGCGAATTGGTGAGGTGGGAAGGTTAATCCCTTTTTTAGATAATTGTGGCATGCTAAAATAAAAATGCAAAAATGCAAAAAATTAGCTACTTATCACAAGAAAGAAATCGTTTTGAATGAATCGCATCAATAACACATTAAAATAAATTAAAACTCAAAAAAAAGGGTATAAAATAAAAATTCGGCAATCGTCTTTACTTATTGTTTAGGAGAAACCGTGCCTTTGATCTTGAGTGCTACGATAGGGTTTTCTTCGATATTGGTGGTAACAGTTATCGTTTTTCTAAAGGGACCTTGTCGTTTGGTATCATATTTAACAATAATTTCATTTGAATCACCTGGTGCTATGGGACCGCTTGGTTTTTTTGGAATGGTACATCCACAGCTCGACTTAACACTTTTGATAATCAAATCTGAATTTCCGGTATTGGTAAAGGAGAAAATCCGTTGACCATTTGCACCATTTTCGATGGTTCCGTAATCAATTGAGGTGGTATCAAAATTGATTTGTGGTCCTGTTTCTTGAGCAAATACAGGTGCAAAAGAGAATAATAATAATAGGTAGAGGTAATGTTTAGGTTTCATGGTTTTTAAATTTTATTAGTAAAAATAATTAATTTTTTTAAAAGAAGGCTAGTGTTTTTATTATAAGCCAAGTGTCCCTACTTTTGTAACCAAAAACTAGACCAAAAATTTTATATGGAAATCCCTTCCAAATTTGATTCCCAAATTGTTGAAGACAAATGGTATGCCTACTGGCAAGAAAATGGCTATTTCAATTCCACCCCCGACGAACGTGAGCCTTATACCATCGTTATACCTCCTCCCAACGTAACAGGTGTGTTGCATATGGGTCATATGCTGAATAATTCGCTTCAGGACATTATTATCCGAAGAGCTCGAATGCGCGGTTTTAATGCTTGTTGGGTTCCGGGGACGGATCATGCTTCAATCGCTACTGAGGCAAAAGTTGTTGCCAGGCTCAAAGAGACAGGAATTGAAAAAAGCAGTCTGACAAGAGAGGCTTTTTTGGATCATGCCTGGGATTGGACACACGAATACGGTGGGGTTATCTTAGAGCAATTGAAAAAACTGGGTTGCAGTTGTGACTGGAATCGTACTAAGTTTACCTTGGATCCAGAAATGTCCGAATCCGTCCTTCGTGTTTTTGTTGATTTGCATGATAAAGGATTGATTTACAGAGGTTTTAGAATGGTCAACTGGGATCCTCAAGCGAAAACGACCCTTTCGGATGAAGAAGTAATTTATCAAGAGAAATCGGGAAATCTATACCATATCGCCTATCAAGTATCCGATTCCGATGAGAAAGTAATAATTGCTACCACACGACCCGAAACTTTGCTAGGAGATACAGCTGTTTGTATTCATCCCGAAGATGAACGATTTACCCATTTAAAAGGAAAAGAGGTTTGGGTTCCTCTTACCAACCGTAAAGTCCCCATTATTCAAGATGATTATGTTGCAATGGATTTTGGAACGGGTTGCTTAAAGGTTACTCCTGCACATGACATCAATGACAAAGCCCTAGGAGAAAAACACAATCTAGGAATTATTGATCTGTTCAATCCCGATGCTACACTCAATGAGTTTGGGCTTGATTATCAAGGGCTGGATCGGTTTGTAGCTCGAAAAAAGATTGTAAAAGATCTAGAGAAAAAAGGTCTTTTAATAAAAACCGAATCCTACATGCATAAAGTAGGTACGTCAGAGCGAACGAAAGCCGTCATTGAACCTCGTTTATCGGATCAATGGTTTTTAAAAATGGAAGAACTAGCAAAACCTGCGATTGACGCTGTCTTAAATTCTGAAGAAATCCGATTGCTGCCTGAAAAATTTAAGAGCACCTACCGCCATTGGATGGAAAACATCCGCGATTGGAATATTTCCAGACAATTGTGGTGGGGACAGCGAATTCCTGCTTTTTATTTTAGTTCGTCTAAAGAGGACTATGTGGTTGCATTGACTGCTGAAGAGGCATTAGTAAAGGCTCAAGAAAAGAGTGGAAACGCTCAATTGAAGTTGGAGGATTTGCGTCAAGATGAAGATGTTTTGGACACATGGTTTTCCTCATGGTTATGGCCCATTTCAGTCTTTGATGGAATACGAAATCCGAAAAATAAAGAAATTGAATACTACTACCCTACACAAGATCTAGTGACGGGTCCCGACATACTATTTTTCTGGGTAGCTCGTATGATTATATCGGGTTATGAATTTAGAAAGGAAAAACCTTTTTCTAAAGTCTATCTGACGGGTTTGGGTAGGGATCAAAAAGGACGAAAAAATTAGGGAACTCGCCCGATGCTTTAAAATTGATAGAAAATTACGGTGCTGACGCGGTTCGTGTTGGTCTTATGCTGAGTTCTGCGGCTGGGAATGACTTGTTGTTTGATGAAACTCTGTGTCAGCAAGGAAAAAACTTTGCCAATAAAATTTGGAATGCCTACCGTTTGATTCAAGGTTGGGAAGAGCGTTCAGATTTACCCCCTTCTCAAGTCGCAACAGAAGCCTTGGACTGGTACGAAAATCGTTTTTATAAAACTCTTTCATGGGTAGATGAAAATTTTGAAAAGTACCGTATTTCCGATTCTTTAATGTCAATTTATAAATTGGTTTGGGATGACTTTTGTTCTTGGTTATTGGAATTGATCAAACCCGAGTATGGAAAGCCTATTGATTCATTTAGTCACCAAAAAGTGATTGAATTATTTGAAAACAACTTGCGTTTGCTTCATCCTTTTATGCCTTTTTTGACGGAAGAGCTTTGGCATTTTATTTCAAAAAGAGGAAAAGCAGAAGCCTTGACGGTTTCATCCTGGCCTATTCAAGAGGAATTCGATTCGCAAAAAATCTCAGACTTCGAAGTAGCTCAAGAAATCACGGCAGGAATTCGAAATTTTAGAAAGGAAAAAAACATTTCTTTTAAAGAATCATTCCCAGTATATCAAACCAATGGTCAATCGACTCTTGCTTTTGAGGCCTGTATAATCAAATTGGGAGGCGTAGAAAAGCTCCATCATGAAAAAGCACCCAAAGATGCAAGTGGAGGAACGTTCCGTGTCAAACAATTTGAGTTCTTTATTCCCACTTTGGCCTCAGAAGATCCAGAAGCTGAGCGTGAAAAGTTGCAGAGTGAATTGGATTACACAAAAGGGTTTTTGGCATCGGTAGAAAAGAAATTGACCAACGAACGCTTTGTAGCAAATGCTCCTGAAAAGGTAATTGCCATCGAGCGCAAAAAAGCGAACGATGCTAAAGAAAAAATAAACTTGTTGGACAAAAGATTGTCTCAGCTCTAAATTTTTTGCGCAATGGTTTGGACTCCTCCTTTGACGACGTCATTGAGTTTGATGGCTAAGGGGGTTCCAATCGGTAAAAATAGATCGACTCTGGAGCCAAATTTGATAAATCCGGCATCAGTGCCCTGCTCAACTTCCATCCCTTCTTGGGCATAGTTAACTATTCTTCGGGCCACCGCTCCAGCAATTTGGCGATACAGGACTTCTCCAAAAGTGTCGTTTTTAAGGACAATGGTGGTTCGCTCATTTAATTCAGAAGATTTTGGATGCCAAGCCACCAAATATTTTCCGGGGTGGTATTTACTAAATTGAACCTTTCCGCTCATGGTGTATCTAGTAACATGGACATTCAATGGTGACATAAAGATAGAAACTTGAAGCCTTTGATCTTTAAAATATTCTTTTTCAAAAACTTCTTCGATGATAACGACTTTGCCATCCACCGGAGCGATGAGATGCTTTTCGTTTTTGGATGTAATCCTTTTTGGATTTCTAAAAAACTGGAGCACTAAAACCAGTAAGACAAGTGCGCCCACTTGAACTCCATACCGAACAAGAGAATGATCGATTTTAAATTCAGCCAACAAAGCGAGTGTAGCTGTTATGACAAACGTAGTCATGATAATTTGGTAACCTTCTTTATGAAACATTTTCGATGATAATTAAATAGAGATAAACAAAAGGTGCGGTAAATAAAACACTGTCCATTCGATCATAAAACCCCCCATGACCCGGTATCAAAGACCCACTATCCTTGATCTTCGCCTGTCGTTTAAATTTGGACTGTATTAAATCGCCAACGGTGGCGGTAATAATAATTAAAATGGCTAACAAAATAAATTCCCATCCATTTAAAGAATTGATAAAAAACGAGAGGGTAAGTGCTGCTAGCAAAGTCACAAAAGCACCCCCCCAAAAACCTTCCCAGGTTTTTTTAGGCGATACCGATGGGAAAAGCGATTTTTTTCCCCAAGTTTTTCCACTGAGATAGGCAAAACTATTGTTAACCCATATCATGAAATACATAATCAAAGTATTGCCATTGTTTATAGAGGATTCGAAAGTAGCTGTGGCAATGATAAAGTAAGCTGAACACACGATGTAAAAGAGAGTCCAACTTGTTTTTTGAAAATGAGCAATGGGAATTGTTTTGTTCGTAAAAAGAAAAAAGCTCAATAGAAGGTTAGCAATCAATGCAAAACCTAAAATCCCGTAAAGGGTAGTAGAGTTTGTTTGATTTGTGTAGTATTGATAGATCAAAAGAACAAAAAGTAAAAAGGGAACCGGGCTTCTGTAGTTTAAGAGCCGCTGAAACTCAAAAAGAGCAAGCACAGAAAAAAAGCTGATAACCAATAAAAAATAGAGGTCGGATAAAAGAGCTGAGGAAATGATTAGAGCAACATATAAAATGCCAGATAAGGCTCTAATCGTAATTTCTTTCATAATATTATTCGTCTTCTAAGAGCAAATATATATTTTTTGAGTTAGTATTGGCTTGCAGATTTTTTTTTTCTTCGGACAAAGAGTTTAATGGAGATAGTGTAGTTATATTAGTAGGTATTTTTTCAATGTATTTATTTTTCAGTAAAGACATTCCATGGCTTAAATCACGAACCAGTTGGTTTGTTTTTGCAAGAACAACGAGCGTTTTGGGTAAATCTGAAAACTTGAAATGGTTTAGCTGCAATTCACAGAATAGTAGATTGCCGGTTTGGCTGATGATACTCTCACAACGGATTAAACCGGCTTTGAATTGGGTAAGATTACCGGC
>JAYNHN010000050.1:4655-13016 GCA_038108035.1 Flavobacteriaceae bacterium | reverse complement strand
GACTTCGGCTTTTCCATATCGATAATTTTGTTCTAAAAGAGTAAATCCTTTTTCTGTAAAATATTGAGCTGCTTTTTTTTCAGCTTCTTGACAAAATAGATTGTGGTTTGCCATGGTTCAAATTAGAGGTCATCTAAAGATACTAGATTCTGTTATAAAACGGGATATAAATGCTTATTTTTGACAAAAATTTGCAATATCCATTATGCCAAAACGCTACACGATAACCGCAGCCCTACCCTACACCAACGGTCCCATTCACATAGGCCATTTGGCGGGTGTTTATGTACCTGCGGATATTTACACTCGATATTTAAGAGCTCAAGAAAAAGATGTTGTTTTTATTTGTGGGAGCGATGAACATGGTGTTGCCATTTCACTTAAAGCCAAAAAAGAAGGGATTTCTCCCAAAGAGGTAATTGACCAATACGATCAATTAATACGAGAATCCTTTGATTCGTTTGGCATAACCTTTGACAACTACTCGCGTACCTCCCGATCCATCCACCATCAGACGGCTCAAGATTTTTTTGTGGATTTGGATCAAAAAGGAATTTTTGAAGAAAAGGATTCAAAACAACTTTACGATCCGGAAGCTGAACAATTTTTGGCCGATCGATTTGTCATCGGAACGTGTCCTATTTGTCAACACTTAGAAGCTTATGGAGATCAATGTGAAAGTTGTGGTAGCAGTCTAAACCCCACCGAACTGATTGAACCAAAATCCACTATCAGTGGATCCAAACCTGAATTAAAATCTACCAAGCATTGGTACCTCCCGTTAGATAAATACGAGACCTTTATCTCTGATTGGATTCTCAAAGGACATAAAGAGGATTGGAAACCCAACGTGTACGGTCAAGTCAAATCTTGGATTGATAATGGACTACACCCTCGAGCGGTAACCCGTGATCTAGACTGGGGGATTCCAGTTCCGGTCAAGGGAGGAGCAGGTAAAGTCCTCTATGTGTGGTTTGATGCCCCCATTGGCTACATTTCTTCTACCAAAGAGTGGGCAGAAGAAATAGGAAAAGACTGGGAACCCTATTGGAAAGATCAGGATACTCAGTTGGTTCATTTTATTGGCAAAGACAATATTGTTTTCCATTGTATTATTTTTCCAGTTATGCTACACGCTTCGGGTAGTTATATTTTACCTAAAAATGTCCCCGCCAATGAATTTTTGAATTTGGAAGGACAAAAAATTTCTACTTCTAAAAATTGGGCGGTTTGGCTTCACGAGTATTTGGAAGAGTTTCCCGATCAACAGGATGTGTTGCGGTATGTTTTAACTGCCAACGCCCCTGAGACCAAAGACAATGATTTTACCTGGGATGAGTTTCAAGCAAGGAACAACAACGAGTTGGTAGCAATTTATGGGAATTTCATCAATCGAGTGATGGTACTCACCCACAAATATTACCAAGGAGTTGTACCCACTCCGCAAACCCCCACTGAGACCGATTCAGAAGTGTTGATTTCTGTGAGCGAATTTCCCGATAAAATTGGAACGGCCATAGAAAGTTATCGATTCCGAGAAGCCAGTCAAATTTTAATGCAATTGGCTCGAATGGGAAATAAATACCTGGCAGATGAAGAGCCTTGGAAACTCATTAAGACCGATCCTGATCGTGTAAAAACCATACTAAATACAGCATTGCAAATTGCAACTGCTTTGAGCATCCTTAGTGAACCTTTTCTACCGTTTACTTCTTCTAAATTGAGGAAAATGCTGCAACTAGAATCCAAGACATTGAATTGGAATGCGGTCCGCACTCAAAAAACACTCCTCAGTTCCAATCATACTTTGGGGAAAGCAAGTCTTCTTTTTCAAAAAATTGAAGACGAACAAATGGACCTTCAACGTGCAAAATTGACTGCAAGTGAGCAAAAAAACCAAGAGGAAACTCAAGTTTTGGCTCCGATCAAACCCCTTACAGCTTATGAAAATTTTGCAAATTTAAATCTCAAAGTCGCTACCATTACTCATGCTGAAAAAGTTCCTAAAACCAAAAAACTTTTGAAACTAATAGTGGACTTGGAAACAGAGCAAAGAACAGTGGTTTCAGGGATTGCCAAAGACTTCAACCCGAATGATTTAATCGGTAAAAAAGTCACTTTACTGACCAATTTAACCGCCCGTAAATTAAAAGGAATCGAGAGCAATGGAATGATTCTTTTGGGAGAAAATGCACAAGGTTCTTTTGTTTTTGTCTCACCAGACGATTCAGAAATTCTCTCAGGAACTACTATCCGTTAAATGGAATCGGTGTCTTTTTTACCAGTAGCCTACGACCCAACCTATAAACTTATCCTTCCGCAAAATCATCGTTTTCCCATGGAAAAGTATGAACTGTTACCGCAGCAGTTACTATTGGAAGGAACCTGTGAATCTTACGATTTTTTTGTGCCAGAAGCTGCCCCACTCGAAACAATATTAAAAGTCCACGATGCCTCCTATGTTCAGCGATTGAATGATTTATCCTTGTCAAAGAGTGAATCGCGAAGCATTGGATTTCCTATCTCAGAAGAGTTAATTAAGCGGGAATTTTTAATAGCAGGAGGAACCATTATGGGTTGCCAAAAAGCATTTAAAACAGGGATTGCACTCAATATAGCAGGAGGTACGCATCACGCTTTTCGCGATCGTGGAGAAGCTTTTTGTTTGTTGAACGATCAAGCGATCGCCGCTCAGTACTTACTCGATCACCAACAGGCTCAGCAAATCCTAATCTTAGATTTAGACGTTCACCAAGGGAATGGAACCGCAGAAATTTTTAAAAATGAACCCGCCGTGTTTACTTGTTCTTTTCATGGTGCAAAAAATTATCCATTCCGAAAAGAAAAAAGCGATTTAGACATCGCTTTTCCTGATCAAACAGAGGATGAACACTATTTGTCAAAAATGCAAGAAGTAATTCCAAAACTTCTTGATCAAATTCAACCCGATTTTATTTTTTACCTCTGTGGAGTAGATGTTTTATCTACTGATAAATTGGGTCGTTTGGGAATGACACTCGAAGGCTGTTGCCAAAGAGATCTATTCGTTTTAAATGCATGTAAAAGCAGAAACATTCCTGTTCAATGCAGTATGGGTGGAGGTTACTCTAAAGAAATCAAAACAATCATTGAAGCCCACGCCAATACGTTTCGTACCGCCAAATCTGTATTTTGTTAGTGCCAAGTTTGGCTTTTCATATTAATTGCTGCAATGACTACATCTTTTCTACTGACTTGTCCGACCAAACGATCGTTTTCCATCACAGGATAACGTCTTCTACTGGATTTAGAGAACAGAGCAGCAGCATCAAAAACACTCATATCAGAGGCAACTGTATCCACTTTTTCTGTCATAAAATGGGCGACTGATTTATCCAATATGGGCATATTGAAATATCGGCTATCTGAGATTTCTTTCATACAATCCGCCTCAGAGATTACGCCAACTAGATTTCCGGTTTCATCTACAACAGGACCTCCAGAAATTCGATGACGAATAAATGCTTTCATCACCTCATGAATGGACTGCGAAGGTTTAAACAATATCAAGCTGTGAGACATGATATCGGCAACGGTTAACTTACTGGGAGTGGCACGTTTCTTTTGTGCTCTTTCTCCTTGAAAACTTTTTACAGGCATAATAGTATAAGATTTTGGTTTTTCATAAATATACTGTTTTTTTAACTAAATTATACGATTACAATATTATTTGTTGTGTTTCCGTGAAAATATATCAGTAATTTCGACAAAAAATTATTAATGAAAAGTATTGGTATTTTGGGATGTGGCTGGCTTGGAGTCCCTTTAGGACTCCAACTAAAAAAAGAAAAGTGGAATGTTCGAGCCTCAAGAAGAAGCCCGGAAGGGGTGCTTTTTTTAAAAGAAAAAGGGATGGAAGCCTACTCCGTTGAACTCCAATCACATCAAATTTCAGGGAATTCCAATGCTTTTTTAAAAGAATTGGACATCCTCCTAATTTCGGTTCCTCCTTTTAGAAGCAAGCCCGAATTGGATTTAAAGATTGAAACCCTATTGTCTGAGTTGAAAACCAATGTGCTTAAAAAAATTATTTTTATAAGCAGTACTTCAGTTTATGGCAAAAGCGAAGGCCTGTTTGATGAAGCGTCCCCTACAAATCCGGATACACCATCTGCTAAAGTGTTAGTCAAATGTGAAACCTTGATTTTAAACCATCCAATTCCTTCGCTCATTATTCGATTGGGTGGGTTGATCGGTCCCGATCGAAATCCCATATTTTCGCTCCAAAACAAAGCCATCTCAAATCCGGACGGACGTATTAATTTCATTACTCAATTCGATGCTATTGGAGGTATTTGTTCTTTATTAAAAGAGCCTCAAATTGAGGGCGTTTTTAATTTGGTCAATCCGCATCATCCAAATCGCAGGCTTTATTATGAAACTCAAGCAAAAAAATACAGTCTCCCCAACCCCTCTTTTAAAGAGGAGGAAGAGGCGCTGAATCGGATTATAAAAGCAGACAAAATTTCGTCCCTTACTTCTTTTCAATACACTATTAATAATTTGTTAATATAATTCTACTTTACATTAAACATTTGATTCATCTTTATATTATTTTTAAATAAAATTAAAATGTGAAGAAAACCCAATCTTATATTTCCAGCCTAAAGCAAATTCTTACTCATCTTAAGAACTCAAAGCTTGAGTATTTAAGGGCGGCTGATCTATCGAACATATCTGAAATGAAGCGATTTTTTAATCAAAAGGCATTGATTCGCAATCGTTTTTTTCAAGATGTTTTAACCGAACTCGAAGGATTTGGATGGTCATACGAAGACCTTTCAGAAAACGGATTTGCATTCGATCAATTGTTAATATCCTCTATAGAAAGTTCCAATACATCATCACTGGAAAAATGCATCCAATTTGATCTAGCCCTTGAAGAAGTCTATTTAAATATCATTCCGGTTCAATCCGACCTTACCGATTTTCAAAAGCATTTGAAATCAATTCAACAAAGTTTAAAAGTACTAACTGAAATAGTTTCAACCCAATCTGAGGTGGCCTAAATCGAATCCTGACTAGTCATTTTCCAAACGATCCAACGCGACTATGGAGGTTTCACTTTTTAAAGTTAACATTCTAGAAACAAATGCATTGTAGTATTTATATATTCGTTCAACTGACGGAATTAAAGAGTCTTCTCGATAGTGTTGAGTAAAATAGCGAGATTTCATGACTTCCATTTGGACTACTTTCAATCGACTTTTGATTTGAGGAACTGCTAGGTTGTCTGGTAATTTTTTATCCGTTAGTTTCTTCAATCTTGACGAAAGAGCCAAAAGGTCAACTTGGATATCATTGAAATTGAGCTGGGACAGATTTTCCATGGATTGATAAAGTTTTTCAAAATCTTCCCATTCACCTAATCCTTCTTCTTCCAAAAAGGCATGAGGATAATCAATTAAATCAAAAATGGGCTTTTCTTCAACTACTTCCATGGTTGGACTCTGAGTTGTAGAAGAAACCGTCCCTGAACCTTGGGAATTAGTACTACAAGAAGCAGCTAAAAAAATACACACTAAAAAAAATAGATTGGATTTCGTCATGATTGATAGATTAGAGTGGAGGCGAATTAAATTTTAACAGTAAAATGGTAAAAAATAAAAGTTGAAGTAAGTACAAATGGAATGGAAAGGGTCCCACTACTTTTACATTACTTTTATGATATATTAATTGGAGCGGCAGTGCCACCAAAGTCCACCCTATATAATTTTGAACACCCGCCAAGCCGGTTTCAAAGGTCCAAAAATCCAACTGAGGGGCAACAGGCTCCATGACCAAATCTAAAAACAACATCAATACCACACTAATCAATAACTGAAATTCTATCTTTTTGGTAAAAAATTGAGCGATAGATCCCGTTGTGAATACCAGAATACACCAATTAATACCGATCATAAAAGGAACTCCCATAAATTGAAACCCTAAGGCTGATCCATAAGTATAATTCCCAAAGATAAGTCCGTATTGGACTCCTAAAATTTCTGATACCATACCCACCGAAAAGAATAAAAAAACTAAGACTCCCGTCTTGAGTGTCCACTCTGTATTAATCAATAATAAGATAAAACTTATCAATAAGTTCAAAGGTGTAGCTTGAATAAACCAGGCTGGGTCGCTGTAGATGATTCCCAAAATACCGGAAAAATGAAACAACCAGATAATTCCAATAGAGAGGTACTGCTTATTAAAAATGACCAACTTGTCAATCATTCCACTTTGGGTATTAAATCGGATACAATTTTTGCGGAAAGTAAACACAGAGGAATGCCCCCTCCGGGATGTACACTCCCTCCACAAAAATAAAGGTTTTTTATCCGATTGGAAAAATTAGGATGCCTTAAAAAAGCTGCCATTGTATTGTTACTTGAAGCCCCGTACAGAGCTCCCATATAGGATTGGGTCTTCTCTTCTATCAGGGGTGGAGTCAAAACTTCCTCAACTTTAATCAGTGGCTCAATAGGTGTTTTTAATTCTCGTGAGAGTTTGTCGATTACAATTGTTCGCAAACGGTCCAGCTGTACGTCCCAATCTTGACCGTGATTGGCGGGGGTATTGTTCATTACTAACCATTTGTCTGATGCTGTTGGAGCATCGTCAGGCACATCTGTAGTAGGAATAGTAATATAAATAGTGGGATCATCAGAAAGTGATTTTTCCTTAAAAATCGCTTCAAATTCTTTTTTATAATTGTCACTAAAAAAGATGTTATGCAATTCCAATTGTTTAAATTCTTTTTGAATCCCCCAGTAAAAAATTACCGCCGAGCTGGACCGTTCTTGTTTTAATAACTTTCCGGGTGCTTTTTCACCAGACAATAACTTTTTATAGGTAGGAAAAACATCCATGTTTGAAACCACTATATCGGCTCGGTGTCGAGAACGGTCCGTACGTATCCCTACTGCTTTTTGATTTTCAATTAGAATCTCTTTAACAGGCTCTTCAAATCTAAATTGAATTCCCAGACGAAGTGCCAATTCATAAAGAGATTGGGTGATCCGAATCATTCCACCTTTGGGTACAAAGGTTCCAAAAAAAGACTCCAAATGTTGGATCAGTGTCATCATTCCTGAGGTTTGGTAGGGATCCGAACCATTGTAGGTTGCATAGCGATCAAAAAGTTGAATCAAATGAGGAGATTCAAAGGCATCTTGATTGGCCTGATGAAGGGTTTTTTGAAGTTCAAATGTAGGGAGTTGAATCAACGCTTTAAGAGTTTCCGTAGACAAATACGTTTGAAGTTTGTGTAAAGAATGTTCCAAAAATAAAGAGGCGGTTAAATCGTATTTTTTTTTAGCCTTTCTTAAATACTGCTCCACACGAGGCCTCGGTTCTCCAAAAACACATTCAACTTCCTTTAAAAAGTCTTGAAGATCGGAATAGGCACTGAATCGAGTTTGATCACTCCAAAAATAATTACAGGCAATTTCTTTTTTTTTGTACTGAAAAAAAATTTCCGATTTCTCCCCTGCCAAATCAAATAGTTCGGTGACAAAATGAGGCATCGTAAATAGTGAAGGGCCTGCGTCAAATCGATAGCCATTTCGTTCAAAGGCAGAAAGCTTGCCTCCGGGATAACTATTGGCCTCAAAGACTTCGGTTTCATAGCCTTTTAACTTCAACCGAATACTAGTAGCCAAACCTCCAATCCCTGCACCAACTACAATCGCTTTTTTCATTTCTTATTTTAAATTGATTCTGAAAAGGTACGTTGGAAGATGAAATTCATCACTACTTATAACATAAAAACTATCTATTTGTTCTTTCACGTGTTGATTATAGTTGTATTGTCTGAAATCAGATGAAATCTTGAGAACAGATCTTCTTTGTACCATTTTTTTTTCTTAGTCTGAGTGACAATCTGAGCATGACTTTTATCTTGATACGCAAAGGTATTAACCGCATTAAAGCTGTCCCAAATACTTACGGTCGCTTGTTGGATAAAGGGCCATTCACCTATCCCTTTATAAAAGTGAACTCCCTTTGCACTTTGGATAGATCTGCTTGCTAAAGGTACTGATTTCCAGAAGGATAGCAAACGGTTCCAACGAAGAGTTGCTCGGGTAATAACCACAACTTTTTGGTTTTTTAGTAGAACTTTGTTTTTTTCTTCAAATTCAGAAAATGGATTTTTTCCACTCCATTTACCATGGCTTTTAATAGGTTTTAAAATTAAATTACGTTGTGAAAACGCTTTGGCTTTATACTTTAAAAATACCGGATTTTGATCCATACAGTCTGTAAAAAAATCAAGATGTTTCCAAACACCCAAAAAAGCATAAGTAGAAAAATCAGGAGCAAGGCTAAAACCATCTCCAC
>JAYNHN010000050.1:0-4645 GCA_038108035.1 Flavobacteriaceae bacterium | reverse complement strand
AATTTTGAAAAATGAAGCCCTTGAACACTCCCCAATTGAAAAGGAGCTAAACCCATTTGTTTAAAAGCACAAAATTAATTTTTTTTAAATGAAAAAAAGGAAACTGTAGTAATACCCATAGAATGTAAATATAATAGGATGAGAATAGAATTGGTTGTTTTTTTTGGATAAAGTGAAAAAGAAAAACGTCTCTGATTAGGATTTTAGAATTTGACTTATGGAAGTAATCTACAGAGACGTTTTGAAACCAAATTGAATTTAAACTTGTTTAAAGATAATATAAAAAAGTTATACAAAACTAATTTTATTTAAAAAATTTATTAATTCTGTTTAACTTCAATCATTCTAAAGTAAGGTTTTTTTATATGCTTCAATATAAGTGTTTGTCTATGTGTTACTTACGAAGTTCTAAATAAAAAAATTAAAATAATATAATAGTGAAAAAAAATATTCATTAAACAAAAAAACTACATGAAACAAATAAAAAAATTCGATTTTTTTATCTATTCTTTAATCATTCTAAACATCATTGCTATGATTTTAGAATCTCATAAATCGATTGAACAACAATTTGGCAAACTATTTACCACTTTTGAATTTGTCTCAATCCTGATCTTTACACTAGAATATTTCTACCGAATCATACTTCATTTCAGAGAAGACAAATGGAAAGGTGCGGTTTCCTATATATTTAGTTTTTATGGGATGGTGGATTTCTTTTCAATCCTACCTTTCTACATCAGCAAATTTGTATTATTAGACGGTCGCTTTTTTAGGATATTGAGATTGTTACGATTGACAAGAATTTTCAAACTGGGTAGAGGAAGTCAGTCATTGAAACTCTTTATCAAAGCATTGAGCGCTGTAAAAAACGAACTAATATTTACCTTATTCTTGTCTTTGTTAACCATTCTCTTCTCGGCTTCTGCTATCTATTTTATAGAAAATGAAGCACAGCCCGAAGTGTTTTCAAGTATTACGGCCTCCATTTGGTGGGCTACTGTTTCTCTAGCTACTGTGGGCTACGGGGATGTGGTTCCCATCACAATTTGGGGGAAAGTTTTTGCAGCTATCATATCCTTGGTCGGAATAGGAGTAGTCGCAATCCCTACGGGTATCATTAGTGCCTCATTTGTTGAAGAAATTCATTCCTCAAGAGTTAATAAAACCAGTAAATTTGAAAAACCTTGAATTTATTATGAAATTAAAAAGCGTATTTGTCTTAGCTATTGTAATTATTTTTAAACTCCCCCTTTGGGCTCAAAAAGATGTACCTTCTCTCAAAGGGAAAAACGTCTTGATCGTATATGGAGGATGGGAGGGACACAAACCCAAAGTTTTTGCTGATAAAATAGACCGGTGGTTACAATCAAAAAAAGCAAGAACCATCCTTTCGGAGACCACGGAGACCTACACAAACAAAACTTTGATGGATAGTATCGATTTGATAATTCAACACATAACCATGAGTGAAATTAAATGGAAAGAATCCCTTGCATTGCAAAAAGCCGTCCAAAGAGGAGTCGGATTGGCAGGATGTCACGGTGGAATCGGTGATGCTTTCAGAAACGACACAGAATTTCAATATATGGTGGGAGGACAATTTGTAAAACATCCCGGTGGTCAAGTGAATTATACAGTAAACCTTTCGGACAAACCCCACCCAATTACCCAAGGCCTCAATGATTTTACCCTTTACTCGGAACAATACTACATGCATGTAGATCCGAACCTAAATATATTGGCCTCAACCCAATTTACCGGAGCACACGATTCATGGATAGAAGGAGCCGTGGTTCCAGTAGCTTGGACAAAACAATATGGAAAGGGGCGAGTTTTTTACTGCTCATTAGGACATTCAGCTGAAGTTTTTGAAATTGAAGAGGCTTGGAATTTGATTACCCGTGGTGTAGCATGGGCCGTTAAATAATCTATACGAAATATATATTCTTTACTCTTTGTAAAGGTCAATTCCTTTCCTAGCCTATCTTTTTATAATATCTTTGTGAGACTATGAAAAGAAAAATTGCAATTATTGGTTCTGGATTTTCTTCACTTTCAGCTGCCTCCTATCTTGCCCAAAAGGGGTTTGATGTTCATGTATATGAAAAAAATAATACTCTTGGCGGTCGTGCCCGACAGTTAAAAAAAGAGGGATTTACTTTTGATATGGGTCCATCCTGGTATTGGATGCCTGATGTTTTTGAATCTTTTTACAATGACTTTGGCAAAACCACTAAAGACTTTTATCACTTGGAACGATTGGATCCCGGATACCAAGTCGTTTTTGGAAAAGACGAAGTCATTTCCATCGGTGATTCACTCGATAAAATTTACGAGGTTTTTGAAAATGAAGAAACAGGTAGCAGCAAAAAACTGGAACGATTTATTAAAATTGCCAAAGAAAATTATGACATCGCCATCACCGATCTTGTGTACCGTCCCGGAATTTCACCATTGGAGTTAGTTACCCCAACTACCATCAGGAAAATAGGACATTTTTTAAGTAATATTCGACGCGATGTTTACAAAGATTTTAAAAGTCCTAAGCTCCGCCAGATCTTACAATTTCCAGTTCTTTTTTTAGGGGCAAAACCCTCTAATACCCCTTCGTTTTATAACTTTATGAATTTCGCTGATTTTGGTTTGGGAACGTGGCATCCTGAAAAAGGAATGTACAGTATCGTAAAAGGAATGGTAAGTCTAGCGAAATCGTTAGGGGTTCAATTTACCACTCAGTCTGCTGTCGATAAGATCCTTGTGGATGCATCGGGAACCGCACGAGGTGTTGAAGTAAACGGGACAAAAATCGAAACTGATTTTGTACTTTCCGGCGCAGATTATCATCATTCCGAAACCCTTTTAGATCCAAA
Source organism: Flavobacteriaceae bacterium (assembly GCA_038108035.1). Lineage (GTDB taxonomy): Bacteria > Bacteroidota > Bacteroidia > Flavobacteriales > Flavobacteriaceae > MS024-2A. The sequence continues at coordinate 1,772 of JAYNHN010000050.1, read as the reverse complement.
ATACAGAGTCTACAGCGAGCAGTATTGGAATCAAAAAGTCTTTGCCCCCTCTTCGCTACTATTTTATATCGGTTTGGATAAAAAAGTAAAGAATGCATCGCATCATATGTTGTTTTTTGATGTTGATTTTGACGAACACGCCCGTGTAATCTACGACTCACCGCAATGGCCCCAAAATCCTCTTTTTTATGCCAACTTTCCTTCCATTTCAGATTCTACGATGGCTCCTGAGGGAAAAGAAGCTTGTTTTTTATTAATTCCGATTGCTCCTGGGATCAAAGATACTCCTGAATTAAGAGCGCACCAATTCGAACTGGTTTTAGATCGTTTGGAACAATTGACCAAACAAAGTTTAAAAGAACACATTCTTTTTTCAGAATCCTTTTGTGTCAATGATTTTATTGAAGAATATAATTCTTACAAAGGCAATGCATACGGTTTAGCCAATACACTGTTTCAAACTGCATTTTTAAGACCGAAATTAAAAAGTAAAAAGGTAAAAAATCTCTTTTTTACAGGACAATTGACCGTCCCTGGACCTGGAGTACCACCCGCCTTAATCTCAGGCAAACTGGTTTCTGAGTTGATTGAAAAAGCTAATCTTTAGGGTTGAGAACCCACCAGATAAATTCGAACTCACTATCGCGAACCGCAATTACAGAATCCAACATTTCGGTACCTTCGACTAGCGAGTTTTTATACTCCGCCAATTGAAACTTAATGTCATCCCAAAGACTGACTCTTTTGTATAAGTTATATTTAATAAACTTATCATCCTGTACGTATTTCCAATTCTGAATCCAGAATTCATTTAGATCAAGAGAAACATAAGGGAGCTCATAAACCCATTTGGTTGCCACTCGATCTATAAATTGATTAACATATCGTTCTTCTCCTTTGTTGGTGTTTTCCATTAAATAAGCTAGGTCTGTTCCATCGTAAATGTCTGTTATTTTCAGCCCTATTTCCTTTGGTAATAACCGAAAAGTTCCGTCTAATTTTATGGCATCAAAGTTAACTCTTGGCGGATTGAAAGGATCCCTTTGGCTATACATACCCATGGGAGGAATATAATACCCCCCTTCAGGATCTTCTTCATCCTCAAGGAAATAAAGGAAAATGCTATCGTTATCTTGTTCCCATTTTTGATATTGATTCAAGTACATGTTTGAAACCCAATCGATTTGTTCAATATAGAAATCGGTATAGTCAATTATTTTTCCAATTTCTTCTCTTAAATTGTGTAAATTTTCTATTGCATCCTCTCTATTATCGGACTCTCCTCCCTGTTGTTCAATTCCAAAAGAAACAGTTACACCAAATATCAGAATAATAAAATCAACCCCTGATTTTTTGGTTCGATCCCAAAAATCTCTTATATCAAATCGATCTCCTAAGGTAAAAAGTCTAATGAACCAATTGAGTTCGTCTCTTTTTTTTCTCTCCATACTATAGTTTAGAAATCAAGTCCTACAATTTATAAAAAAAAAAGATAGAGTATATTTAAAATCTAAATAATGTTCCGGAGAGTATCTTTTCATCTAACTTAATCCTTTATAAAAATTTCATCATCCATATCCAATAATGACTTCATTATTTCAGGCCTCATTAGGTTATGAGAGGGTAGTTTTGCTTCTCTAATATTTTGCCTTATTTCAGAACCACTTATTCTAACGTGATTATTTAATTGATGATGACCACAACTTTTTTCAGAAACAAAATGACTACATTTTTTACAAAAAACAGGTTCTTTAATCAAGAGAAAATCAATG
>JAYNHN010000049.1:0-13109 GCA_038108035.1 Flavobacteriaceae bacterium | reverse complement strand
AAAAATGTGTTATTTGTTGGGATTAGAGGGAGTTAAAATCAAGAACGTTTACGTTTAAACTTAAGCTCGTATGACTGCCAGTCAAGCGCTCTAGCCAGCTGAGCTACATCCCCAAATAGATAGTAAGGGTATTTTTAACGTTTTATAAAACAGCTCCCTTTTCATTTGCCTCTTTCTTAAATACACATTACATATCGGATGTTAAAAGTAACTTAATTTGCTGAAAATTGGAAAAAGTTTACTCCATAATGTAAGTCTTTATCAAAATGTGTGAACTATTGGCTTTATGGTACCATTACAGCTGAAAAAGGCGGGTCTGTTAAAGAAGAAAGGAAAGAATCTTGCTATTATACAGATATCGAAGCCACTGCATTTCCGGACGAAGGATATCGATTTGTACGATGGGATGGAGTTCATCCGCAAAATAGATCTTTAATAAATCCCGTTTTATCATATATTGAATGAGGACAAGAACCATTTATTTAAAGTTATTTTCGAGCCTATTCCGTTGTCTGAATTAGATACAGATGGCGATGGGATCTTGAATGATGATAATGACGGAGTATCAGACGATGACGAAATCGCCAATGAAACAGATCCAAATTATCCTCAGGACACACCTGACTTGATACCCCCAGTAATTACCCTTACAGGATCTTCTACTTTAGAACTTACCCTTAATCAGGTTGCTAGCTTAAACCTAGATTCATCTTCTGAGGGTTCTGCAACAGCAACGGATAATGTTGATGGAGATATTACCTCTTTCATATCGATATCAAGTAATCTAGACACCACTCAGGCAGGCACTTATGAAATTATTTACTCTGTTTCTGATACTGCTGGCAATAGCTCCACTACTACAAGAACAATAATTTTAATTGAAGAAATCGCTATATATATTGAAAACGGAATTTGTGTATGCCCAGAAGCTGTTTTAGGTCAAACCAAAACAACAAATGGGATAACCTATACCGTTGTTGATGACACTACTATTGCAAATGAAATTGCCAATGGAAATAGTAATTTGTGTACTACTGCCGAAACGGATATGAGTAGAGATAGAGATGCACAAACAAACTTCTTTAATAATTTCTCATTCGATAGTCATATACGTTTTTGGGATACCTCCAATGTAACTTCAATGAAATATATGTTTTTTGGTGCATCTGAGTTTAATATGGATATAAGTGGATGGAATGTCTCAAATGTGACAAATTTTGTTTCCATGTTTAATGGAGCAACTCAGTTCAATCAAAATATTGGTGAATGGACACCTCAAGTGCCATTGATACCCATAGAATGTTTCAAAAAGCAACGGCATTTAATCAAGATATTGGAAGTTGGGACATGTCAAAAATACGGATGCTTACAGAATCTTTTTTGGAGCATCAAGCTTTAATCAGGACATTAGCACTTGGGATGTTTCGAATGTTCTTGGAATGGATCATATGTTTGATGGTGCGACTTCACTTAATCAATATTTATCCAATGGGTGTGTAACTAATATTTTTAAAGAACCAGAAGGTTTTTCTACTTCTTCAGCCTTAATAGAAGCCAATAAACCGGTTTGGACAACCTGTCCTTCAGACTAGATATTCTAATCTTTTAACCTATCCTGGTCATAAAATTCAGGGACTTCTTAGAAACCAACATTAAGAAATAAAGCTTTTTTTCAAAAATTGTTTATCAAGCTATTCATATAGGAGACCCTGTTTTCCATCCAATGTTTCATAATTCGCTCATCGATTACTAAATCTCTATTCCATAATTTAAGGTTTCTGGCTTTAGCTCCTCTGATGATAAAACTATAGTCATCTATATAAGTCATCAAATTATCGAAGTGAAAGGTGAGAAAGTCAGTCCAAAACACTCTGACCAAAGATTTGATTTTAGGATCGGATAACATCAGTCTTTTAAAAAAAGTAGTCCCCTTTTTTGCGTCTGTCCAGAATAAATCTTTGTTGGGATTATTAAAATGCTGGAACGTACCTTCATACCCATAAGCCCAATCGAAATCCCATAAGGGACCCATGGCATATTTTCCACCCATTTCTTTATAAATATAGGTGCTTTTTGGATGATTAATTTCTTCATTTGAGGTTAGCATCCCTACTATAAAATATTTTGCAATGGATTCGATGTCTACATAATCCAAATAATTATTATCAGGAAAGTCTTTATCCATTACTAAGGCTTCAAAAGCATTCCATTCACTTTGGATCAAATCCAGTTCAACTTGAGAATTAAGTTCCGGGTCCTTTATCATCACCGGCAAATCGTAACTGGCCGATCTGAATTGCCATTCTTCATCAAAGTATTGATCCAATTCTAATAATAGCCCCGTTTCACCAACATTCACTCGATTCGTTTTTACTTCCACTTGCTCTGTCAAACCGTACAGACCAAGATAATCACCATTCAAAGTGACTTCCACAGGTATAATAGTGTTCGTAAAAGGCATTTCTAACATCCTCCCTATGGTAAACGCAATAGAATTTAATAAATGTACTCCGTCTTGATAATCTGATAATAGAACCCAATCTTTTTCTGGTAATAGTCTGGTGAGAGGATCTTTATCATACAAAAGAGTTTCTTTAGTATCCAGTTTGATTTTATACGGTTTCTTTGGCCAATTCCAACTAGAATTCCCCCTACCTTTGATTCTCGCCTTTTGGCTAAATTCTATTGTCCGATCTTCATATTTTGATTGTCCATCGATTGTTAATTTTGCATTTAAATATTCCTCCTTGGAAATAATAGGCAACCCAGCTTCGGTTTCAATATAAATATGAGCCAATTGATCATCCCACGAAATATGAACTGTGTAGGCTTTAACACCTCCTGATTCCGATTTTAGAATGTACTTAATCGGTTTTCTAAAATCAACCCTACTCCTTGAACTAACTTGCTCCAAATTTTCAATTTCTACCGTTTTCGCATTGGTAGAAAAAGTAGGGATCAAATTGAAAAAATAGGTTTTAAGCCCACCTTGAATCGTGTTATTTTTAATTTCAAAGACAATATCTTCGCTTAGATGAGGATTGTTTTTCTTTTCAAGAATAAAAGCATCAAAAACGAGGGTATTGTCTTCTACAACTTGCGGGTCTGTATATTCTTCATTAGAACAGCTAAAAAAAATTATTAAACCTATAAAGCAAATCAAGGATTTTAAACAAAAACGAAGTGATTTCATTTTCTAAAGATATAAATCATTCGGGATTTTTTTTATTTAAGAAGTTTAGGGACTTTTTACCCTTTAAAGGAATTTAAAATCTACTTCTCACTTTTTGGGTGAACTTTCTGTCTTTCTCCTAAAATGGCTGTGATCAGATAGATGTTAAATGAAAAAAAATGAACTCAAAGAAATGCGATCGCATATTTTATTTCTTTTGCTCTATATTATTTTTATAAATATGTATTTCATTAATAAGGATGATTTTTACGTTTCGATCTTTTTAAGTCGGAATTACCCAACCCTTGAAGCTCCATTGACCGTATTTTCTTTAGAGTTTATTTTGTCTTAGGAAGAAATGCTACGATTGGATTAAAAATAGAATAGGAATTGCAAACAATTCGTAGAGTCGTTCCTGTTCAAAAAATCAACGTCTTTTTTGAATATCCATTGAAATCGGATTCAAACCTTCAGGATATAGAAAATCTAACTTTTGCTGATTTGTAAGTCCGGAATCAAAATACCAATTATTAAACTCGTTGTAAAACGCCTCTTCTGTCATTCCCAAAAACGACTCTAAAGCAGCGGCATACCCTTCCGAACCTCTTTTTACCTCAAATTCCATAAATGTTTCCAAAGAGTAATTCATTTTAGCAAATTTATAGAACCCTGCTGCTTCTCCAACCGTATAATAACCTTCTAAGTCGGTTTCATCTCTTCGTAATCGATCTAAATCTGTATTTAGTAAGGCCCTTTCGATATAGTCTCTCACTTTAAAAATCTGCGGAGGGATCGTACAGCAGTGCCCTTGTTCAATTCGGTATTCCATTTTTTCAGATAAGATGGATTGAATAACAGCACATTGCCCTTCTTGAAACCATCTTGGAGCAGTCCATATCGCATTCAATCCAGGGTCTCTTTCCGACCAGGAATTGCAATTATGACATCCTCCAATCTCGCTAATAAACCCGTGTTTGTTTTGAGAAGCTTGCCATATATGAATGTATTCATGGTAACCACCTGAATCCCATTCCCAATGAAATTCGTCGCTTTCAACAAGGCTTTCTTTTGAAGTTCCCACTACATTAGACCACATGTCCACATATTCCATATAATTATTTTTAAAAATACTTCCTATTTGCTTCCTCCCTCCCATTGGGGCATCTGCAGAACCAAAAGGCCACCCATTATTTATGACAGTCTCATCATATCGTTCCATTTCAGACTGAACCCAATTCTCAGGACTACTAATTATTTGTTTTTCATAAAATGATTGAGCTCGATCTTCTCTTGTTTTTAGATACATTTCTCGATTGTTTTCTGCGTTCCCCTCCCAATCATAAATCAATATGTCTAAAGGGCCCCATTTTCCTAACAATTGCCGTATTTCAAAAACTCGATCCTTATACGCCTCAACATATTCGGGATAAAAAAAGTTGTCGGTTGTATAGTAATTTAATTCCTCATTGGGTTCGTTCCATTCTTCATAAGAACCGATGTTGTTTCCAACATTTAAAAAACTTCCGTCTGCATTTAGTTCATCATAAGGAAACGTATTACTCGACGAAAATACATCCAATTTTATAAGAAGATCATTTTCAATTTCAATGCCTTGATCTATAAAAGTTTGTGCGATCTCATTCAATTCATCATAGGCAAGCTCCCAACCGGGATTTTCTTCAATAACCAATCGAATATTCGATCCTTTTGCAAATAACCCTTCTGTATTTTTTTCACCAGACACAAGTTCTATGGAATAGTCTAAGGGTGCACTGGGAGCACTTTCCCTTTGGTATGTCCCATTCCCCTCAAAACTTACAGAATAATAGTCTTGTGTGGTCTGATTCTGTGTGTCTGAACTGGATTCTTCTTCAACAACGGGCTCGGGCGTGCTTACAGTATTTGTAGGAGGAATGGAACTCTCTTCCTCAGTAGAACAACTGTATATAAAAATAAGTGCCAAAAGGATCCTAGAAAAAAACGATACAGAAAACTTCATATAAATTAATTTAGATATAGTAATGTTTCAATTTTTTAAAAGGTACGCATTAAACATCAATTTAAAAAGCTCTGACAATGCTTTCTGACCAATTTATTTCCTAAAAAAACAGTCCCATCCTAAGCCTCTCTTTTTATTAAAAATGAACGTTAAGAAATCCCTAGAGAATATGCTTTTCTAAAAGGGTAAAGTCCTCCCTTGTAATAGTCTATCCAGAATTTTATTAAATTGTATAAAAATAATTTTGGCGGAATCCTAGCGTCATTCAAAAAATAGTACTCATGAATAAATCCCTTTATTTAATCGTATGCTGTTGTACTGCTCTAGTGTGTGTGTTTAGTAGTTCCTGCCATTCCCCCAAAAAGCAACTGACCGATTCTTCAATCATTGATCGGAAAATCTACAAAGACCAACTCGAAGGTTTCTGGTTGGCTCAATGCATTGCCAACTGGACCGGTCTGATCACCGAAATGGATAAAATTGGCATTCCTTCAAATGGCAAAGCAGGAGGGTTTTATACTCGAAAAAATTGGGGGAAAGAAGACCACCCCAATTTATGGGGGTCTCGTGATCTTTCCGACACCATTGATTTCCTTTTGGTTGAAAAAGATAGTATATGGGGTGCAGACGACGATACCGATATCGAATACATCTACCAAGAGCTTCTTTATAAGAGCCCATCTTTAGTTCTTACCGGGGAACAAATTCGAGACGGTTGGATGACTCATATTCACAAAGAAGAAGAAAACTTTTTATGGGTATCCAATCAGACAGCCTTTGACTTAATGCAGCAAGGCATAATTCCCCCCCAAACCAGTGATCCAGAACTCAACCCCCATTACGAAATGATCGATGCACAGCTTACAACCGAAATTTTTGGTTTTTTTGCCCCCGGTCATCCCAACATTGCTCTCGAAATGAGTCACCTCCCCATCCGAACCACCGCACGAAGTCATGCCGCAGAAATTGCCGAATTCAATGTGGTCATGTATGCTCTTGCCGCTAAAAAAACCAAACATAAAAATCTAAAAGAAAAAACCCAATGGATGGCACAGCAAGCCAGAAAAAATATGATCGATGATTCCTATCCCGCCAAGATGTATGATTTTGTAGTAAAGCAGTACCAAATGGGCTCCCCCTGGGAAGCTGCCAGAGATTCACTTCATGAAAAATATCAAATTCGCCAAGAAGATGAATACCATTGGGCTACCAAAGATGAAAGCTGCAATGGATGTTTTGCAGCAGGAATCAATTTTGGCGCCAGCATCGTAAGTTTACTCTATGGAGAAGGAGACCTTAAAGAAACCATCAAGATCGGATCGCTTGCAGGTTGGGATTCAGACAATCCAACAGCCACCTGGGGTGGAATGTTAGGCTTTATGCTAGGAAAAAAAGAAGTAGAAAAAATCTTTGGGAAACCGCTCTCCTCTCGATTTGACATTCATCGTACTCGAAAAGGATTTCCCAATGATGGTATCGACACTTTTGAAAATATGGCCCAAAAAGGAATCTCAATTGTGGATCGAGTAGTGGTTGAAAGAATGAATGGGTCCATTGACTCCGAAAAGAACCGTTGGGTCATTCCCCGCTAGAACTAAAGATTTTCATTTAGGTATGCCAATAAAAAGTTGATTTTTTCGTTGGATAAGTAGATCTCTTTATCCCATGTCCTTTAAACAATTTTATTGGTTGATATTCGGGCTCCTTTTCGGACTTCAATTGAACTGGGCTCAAGGAGGTGATTTATTGATTCAACAGTACTCAAAAGGACCCGGATTAAATCAAAAACACTCAAAATGGATCCTTGAAGTAGGTCCAGAAGTCAGTCGATTAAATACAACCCTAGAGACCACTTCACCAACAATTACTATTGGAGCTATTGCCCATCTTGAATACCGGCTTTCAAAGACCACAGGCTTGGTTTCCGGAATCAACTACAGTCCCCTAAAGTATTCGTATGTCTGGGCAGACTCGATTGCTTTCGATGCTCTAAAGTTTGTGGGTATTCCCATTTATCTCAGAATGCATCCTACAGATCAAATCAATATTAGTCTAGGGGGACATTATAATTATTTTTTTAAAGGAGAACAAATTATAAAATGGGAAGATTCTAATAGCAAAAAAATCTATGACAAAGGTATTTTTAGAAATACCTACGGGCTTACGATTCAAGTTCGATACAATTGGATTTGGAATTTGAGTTTTTTTGCTAATTATCGTTGGGCCAAAAGAAGCAGTCCACTTTTGCAAAGGCAAACCAACAACAGCTCAGGACTTCAAGTCGGTTGTGTATACTCACTCTGGCGATCCAAAAAAAAATACTAGTTCTTTCGAGTATTAATCTCAATGACTCCTTCTGCTCCCATACTACCGTAACGAATGGTCGCTTCTTCCTTCTCTAAAACCTTAATAGATTTAATGGTATTCCATTTGAATCCCTCTTGAAATGGATGGGTTTTCTTGATAATCCCATCAATCACTAGCAACGGCTTTGATCCAGGAGATTCGATCCATATTCGTGTTTCGGATGGTAGCATCTGATCTGTTGGTTTTTCTTTCAAGGAGACCGAGTGTTGATTTTGAGCCTCTTTGGGGAATATTTTTTTGGGGGTTCGTTCTTTGCCAAAAAATAAAATTTCTTGGGTTCCTTGTCTTCCTAAGTCTACTTTTTTTCCAGAACCAATCATTTGACGGTGTACGCTCGTGAGTTTCTCTGTTTGGGAAGGCTTGTCAGGAGAATCTTCATACACTTTTATAACTAGACAGGAGTTCAAACTCATCAGTAGGATTAAACTAAATAGTATCGATTTCATGGGTTTAAATTTTTACTAAAATAAGTGACTTAAACCAATCTTTACATACGAATGCCCTTTATATTTTTGAGAAAGGACGAAGCTAGAGGTAGAAACAAGCTGAATTTTTAATTTCCAAGGAAGTCTAACAAGTAGGGTCCCAAAGTGAAAAGAATTTCGAAAAGTAGCTATTTCAAAGTCAAAAGGGCTGTTTTGAGTTCTCATGCTACCCGATAAAGAATAGTCGTGATAGTTATAAATGAATGTGGCACCCGCTAAAAAAGAAAAGCCGTTGGCAATTTGTTCCAATCGTTGTCCAAAAAAAGGAAGCCCACGAAGTGTTCCCCATTGAAAACCCAATTGGGTTCGAGTTCCCGTTCGAAAACTGCCTGCTTGTAATTGACTTTCTTGCACAAATTTTATCTTTCTTAGCAGAGGTACGCCCAACATCAGATGAATTTTTGCATTTATATGAAATGCTTGAGGAATGGAGTAAGCCCATGTAAGTTCCTTTAATTTTAATACAATTCGATGGTAGGTGTTCTGCATTGATTTGGCTAAAGAAGCCTCCGCTCCTGTTGTTCCCATTTGAACACTCCAAGAAAAACCCCAATTTAAATTCCTGAAATACGACTCTTCAAAACCTAAGTACAACCAGCCATTATAGGGATAGTCCAACTTAGAAAGCTCGGATGTTAATTTTAATCGTGGCGTATTGATCTCTTGACCTAAAGTCCAATGGCGAGTCTTATATTTTTTTTCGGATTCAGAATCTTCAGGATGTTGAATGAGTTTTCCATAATCCAAAAAAATTCCACTACTATAATATCGATCTTTACCAAAAAACAAATCATTGTCTATTTCAACCCCAAAATACTTTTGACTATAAATAAAGTGAGTAATAAACAGAAATAAAAGTGTAAAACGAAATCGAAAAAAAGTAAAATAAATAGTTAATCCTTGTTTTTTAATACCAATAGAGGAACCGTACAATAAAAATCTTTTTTGTAGATAACATCGGGTTCCCATAATTTTTCAAAAAATCCTCGTTCGCGTTTGAAGGCAACAAGCATATCAGGTCGGTTGGCTTGAAAATGCTCTAAAACTCCTTGATAAACGGTTGCATTTTCAGCAAAAAGAAGTTGTTCAGATCGTTGCATCAAACCATCGTTTAATTGGTGATTGCGATTGGCAAAACCAGGTACCTTTACTAATAAAAGCCTTAATTTAGAATGGAAGTGGTCTTGTATTTGAGTTAAAGGATCCAATAAACTAGATGATTTTATCTCTCCTGTTTTAAAAGCTAATAGCATTCTTTGGGGAGCTATAAATTTCTTTTCTAGGGGTGCAACCAAAACCGCAACTTGAGTCCTTTTAATCAAACTTCCGGCAATACTTCCTAAAAAAACAGCTTCATTGATTTCATTATTCAGCGGAGCTGTTACGATCAAATCCAACCCTATTGTTTGATTCATCTTCTTGACCGTACCGATCAAGTCTTGCTCACTGCTCACAATTTTAATGCGATCGTTTTTGGGAGCGATTTGGTGAACCATGGTTTTGATCCTTTGAATGTTCTCTTCCTCAAGTCGAGACTTGACATTTGTCAAAGTGGTTCGGCTCGTTGAGACAGGGTAGGCATCTATCAAGTAAATATTACTGTTAAAATGCTTGGCAAAATCTAAAGCATAGAGAAGCGTTGATTTAGCGAAATCTGATATTCCTATGGGGACAAGAATGTTTTGCATTTTATTTTTTTTACAAAAGTACTAAGTCTGGAACGACATCTTCTATTTTTGTTTAAAAAATCATATGATCCGAAAAGCAGTGAACAAAGATCTCAAGCGTGTCAAACAAATAACAGAAGCCTGTGCGGTAAAAATGATCGAAGATAAAATCTATCAATGGAATGATTCCTATCCTTCTCTTGAAGTGTTTGAACAAGATATCCTTGAGGGAGCACTCCATGTCATAGAAGAAGAAAATACGGTTTGGGGATGTATTATGTTTTCCCCTAAAAAAGATGCTGTCTATAATTCGGTCCAATGGTTAACACCGGATTCCGAAAACCTCTATGTTCATCGACTGGCCGTTGACCCTGTGAAACAAGGACTGGGTTATGCACAAAAATTAATGGGTTTCATGGAAGATTGTGCCCGCTCACGCATCATGCACTCCATCCGTTTGGATACATTTAGTCAAAATCCCAAAAATCTATCGTTTTATAAAAAGCAGGGCTTTCAACAGTTGGGAACGGTTTATTTCCCTAATCAAAGCGAATTTCCTTTCTACTGTTTTGAAAAAGTTTTAGATCCCTAATACTTTATGTAATTTTACCCCTTATTATGGAACAATTTGTCAAACAGTATCAAGAAGATTGTATTGGGTTTATTCGCTTTGGCAACCCTGCAGGGAATTCATTGCCTTCCAATTTGTTGAACGAAATTAACAACGGGTTACGCTCCTTAGAAAATGATTCGGGGATAAAGGTCATCGTTTTAGAAAGTGAGGGCGATCGGGCGTTTTGTGGGGGAGCTTCCCTTTCGGAAATGAAAATGCTTAAAAACTTGGAGGAAGCCACTGCTTTTTTTATGGGTTTTGCCAAGGTCATCAATACGATTCGAACTCTAACCAAATTTTGCATCGCCCGGGTACAGGGCAAAGTTGTAGGGGGTGGCGTGGGGCTAGTTGCCGCATGTGACTATGTTCACGCACATGAAAAAGCGTCTGTAAAACTCTCAGAGTTGTCTATTGGCATTGGACCTTATGTGATTGCTCCTGCTGTGACTCGTAAAATAGGAGCTACTGCTCTTTCCGTACTTTCCATGGATGCACACGAATGGAAATCTGCTCTTTGGGCAATGGAAAAAGGACTCTACACTGCAGTACATCCAACTCAAGGCCAACTGGATAAAGCTGTTCTCAAAACCGCCCATCGATTGGAGAATTACGCCCCTAAAGCGGTTGAATCTCTTCGAAAACTACATTGGGAAGGCACCGATCATTGGAAAGATTTACTCCCAAAAAATGCGGAAATCACTGGAAATTTAGCCCTAGGAGATGCTACACAAAATATTCTTAAAACATTGTAAAGCAAATGAATAATACAATTAGAATAACTAAAGAGTTTAAGTTTGAAGCTGGTCATGCCCTTTACGGATATGACGGTCTGTGTAAAAACGTACACGGTCACAGTTATAAATTGTCCGTAACCCTATTGGGAAAACCCATCACGGATAGCAATCATGCAAAATATGGAATGGTAATGGACTTTAGTGATCTTAAAAAAATTGTGAATGAAACCATTGTTAAGCCCTTTGATCATGCTACGGTACTTAATATAAGTTCTCCACATAAAGAATTAGCAGACTCTATGGAATCAAGAGGGCACAAAATTGTGCGTGTGGATTATCAACCTACGAGCGAAATGATGATTGTTGATTTTGTTGCAAAAATAAAATCGAGACTCCCGGATTTCCTTTCTTTACATCACCTCATCCTCAGAGAAACGGATACCTGCTACGCTGAATGGTATGCTTCCGACCAAATATACTAAAAGCCCAAAGCGTCTAAATCCGCTTTAGGTTTTAGTTTTTTTACTTCTCCATCTGCCAAAATATCGTCGCAATTGACGGGAATCGATAAATCCTCCGGTGCAATGAAATCTTCTGTTGAAATTTCCAGTTCCGGGATTTCATAAAGCGCTTTCATATAGGACCCCCATATAGGTAATGCCATGGTCGCTCCTTGTCCAAAACCGATGTCCTTAAAGTGAATGGCTCGATCTTCTCCACCAACCCAAACACCAGTTGCCAAATTGGGAACCATGCCCATAAACCATCCGTCACTTTGGTTTTGAGTGGTTCCTGTTTTTCCGGCAATTTGATTTTCAAATACATAGGGATAACCGGTAACCACTTTTTCATAGATATAATTCGTTTTTTCTAAGCCCGCATGCCGCAACCTAGCTCCTGATCCATGTTGAGTGACTCCTTGCATAAGATTGACCGTTACATAAGCCGCTTCTTCACTCAAGACATCTTGAGTCTTGGGAGTTACCTCAAACAATACTCGTCCGTCTTTATCCTGAATTCGGGTAACCATAATGGGCTCAACATAAATTCCTTGATTAACAAAAGTACTGTACGCCCCTACCATTTCAAATAAACTGATATCGGGAGTCCCTAATGCAATGGAAGGGACAGCAGGGAGATACGAAGTCACCCCCATTTTACGAGCCAAATTGATGACGGGTTGAGGACCTACCAAATCCATCAAACGAGCACTTATTGTGTTTACAGAATTTGCCAAGGCATTCTTTAAGGTTCGGGTTTTTCCATACTTATCGCCCGAGTTTTTAGGACACCATGCATCCATGTTTCCGTGCTTTAAAGGTTCAATACAATACAACGCATCCGGCAACGAATCACAGGGTGACAATTTTAACTGATCAATTGCCGTTGCATACAAAAAAGGTTTAAAAGTGGAGCCGATTTGACGTCTGCCTTGCTTGACTTGATCGTATTGAAAATGCTTGTAATTAAATCCTCCTACCCATGCTTTCACATGTCCTGATTGGGGTTCCATAGACATCATGGAAGCCCTTAGGAAATATTTGTAATATCGAATGGAATCCATTGGAGTCATGATCGTATCGATCTCACCTTTCCAACTAAACACTCGCATAGGAGCTTCTTTGTAGAAAGATGCTTTAATTTCGTCCGTATCTATTCCGGCTCTTTTCATTTTTCGCCATCGTTCCGTTCGGTAGGCCGTACGAAGCATCAAGGTGTCAATTTCCCCATTTCTTAGCTCTAAAAAGGGAGCCGTAGGATTCAATCGTCTACTATTTTGTCTAAAAAACTCTTTTTGCAAGTTTTTCATATGGGCAGAAACCGACTCCTCGGCTATCGATTGCATACGTGCGTCGATGGTTGTAAATATCCGAAGTCCATCGCGATACAAATTGTGTTTGCTTCCATCCACTTTAGGGTTCTCCGCAATCCAATTATCCATAAATTCCTTTAAATAGGCTCTGAAATAAGTCGCCAATCCTTCTCGGTGAGATTCAGGAGTAAAGGTGATCACCAAGGGCAATTGAGACAAGGAATCCTGTTCTTCCTCACTGATCAATTGGTTTCGAACC
>JAYNHN010000048.1:0-13205 GCA_038108035.1 Flavobacteriaceae bacterium | reverse complement strand
GAGTTTTTTTGTTTCCTTTTTTTCTTCTTACTCAAAAAATAAAAACGCGATCCCAACACTCAAAACAAATTAAGGAACCATCACACTGCTATCATTGGAATACATTCAAAGGGAATATCTCCAATTGCAATACACAGCCCTTAATGAATAAAGAAGAGTCCATTCTATGCGTTATTTACTATCAATTTGATTGTAAGGATCGATCTCTTTATTGATCATTTGGATCAATACCGAATCGCTTTGAATCCTATTTTGAATTTGACGTAAATAGTAAATTTACCACATTTTTTTATCAAACATCATTTGGATGATCTCTCGATTGATTTTGTTATTCCCAACGTATACTCGATTATTTGGATGACCAATTTCATCGCGTCGTTCACTTTGAAATTCAATATTTGAAAATACAAATGGTTCCAATTTTATAATTTTTTCAATAATAAATCTTTCCACTTCTTTCATAAATTCATGATCAAGGTATTTTTCTTGTAGACGAATAACTATTTCCTCGTTCTCAATCAGTTCAATCAAGCCTGAATTTTGAAGGCTACGATACTCTTCTTGATTGTCCACAAAAATGGTGATTATTGTCGTAGCATAATTTAGATGTACCCCAACCGTATCTCTTGAGAATTGAAATAAATTGTGTTGATTTTTAAGAATCCAATTGGTTGATCCGATTGCTTTTTTCGTTGCTGTTAAGTTGTATTCATAGTCTTTTTGATCTACCTCTAAATTTTTAAGAATTCGTTTTAAAGATTGATTTTTAAGATTCTCATTATTTGAATTTTCGTTGAATTTTTCAACATAAAAAGACATAGAAATACCGATAACAATAACAAAAAATTCAAGGAAGTATTTTAAAATTGCTTTTTTCATTAATATAGAATAGATCTAATTATATTTCAAAATGAATATACTAATATATTCCAATATAGTTCGGAATACTATTATTGTAAAGGTTGATAAATTAAATAGAATTGATTCCTATTAGGAGTTATGCTCTTGGATCTCAGCACATTTTATGGGTTCAGAAATATAAATTTTTAATTGGATCAATTGATTTCTATATCAAAAAATACCAGTGAACGAATGGATTACAAACTCACAAAATCAAGATTTGTTTTTGGTCGTGTGGAATTATCTTTTTTTTTACCTTAGTAAAACACAAAAATGACCATGAAAACTTTTAAATTCTTTTTTACTGCTTTTTTATTAATAGTTCATTTTTCCAATGCTCAAGATCGGGTCACGGGCAAGCCATTTGCTACTCGTTCAGAAGTTTTGGGGCAGAACGGAATGGTAGCCACCAGCCATCCTCTAGCGACTCAAATAGGGCTTGACATCCTAAAAAAAGGAGGGAATGCTATTGATGCCACTATTGCTGCAAATGCTGCCTTAGGGCTTATGGAACCTACCGGATGTGGAATTGGTGGAGATCTTTTTGCGATTGTTTGGGACGGAAAGACAAAAAAACTTTACGGACTAAATGCCAGTGGACGATCTCCTCAAAAACTCACCTTAGATTATTTTAAAAAACAGGGAATGACTAAGATTCCTTCTCATGGTCCCCTACCTGTTAGTGTTCCCGGTGCGGTGGACGGTTGGTTTGAACTCCATAAAAAATTTGGATCCAAGTCCATGAGCGAAATCCTAGCTCCCGCTATTGATTACGCTGAAAGAGGTTTTCCATTAACTGAACTCATTGCCTGGTATATGCAGCGAACCGTTCCCTTTTTCGAATCCAAAGACTTTCCAAATATTGAAGATACTTATAAATCACAAAACGGAGGAAAGCTCCCCAACGAATGAGAAATCTATAAAAACCCCTATTTAGCCAATACCTATCGGAAAATTGCTGAGGGTGGACGAGATGCTTTTTACAAAGGAACTATTGCGAAGACCATTGGTACTTTTATCAAAGAACAAGGTGGTTTTTTATCTGCAAAAGATTTAGCTGCTCATCAATCCGAATGGGTAGAACCCGTATCCGTCAATTACAGGGGTTATGATGTTTGGGAACTCCCCCCCAATGGTCAAGGAATTGCAGCATTACAAATGTTACAAATTTTAGAAGGCTATGACTTTTCCAATATCGAGTTTGGCAGTGCGGAGCATTTACATCTTTTTACCGAATCCAAAAAATTGGTTTTTGAAGATCGAGCGAAATACTATGCCGATATGGATTTCTTCAAGGTACCATTAAAGCAACTGCTTTCAGATGAATACGCCCACGACCGAAGAAATCAAATTCATGATCGTGCAGGGCAATATAATGCTGGTGAAATCTCCGCAGGAGAAACGATTTATATGACAGTGGCTGACAAAGAAGGAACCATGGTCTCCTTAATACAAAGTAATTATCGAGGAATGGGATCCGGAATGGCACCCCCCAAATTGGGTTTTATGCTACAAGATCGTGGAGAACTATTTAGCCTTACTCCCGGGCAGGCCAATACCTTGGCACCCAGTAAACGTCCATTCCATACAATTATCCCTGCCTTTATCACCAAAGACGGTAAACCGTATGTAAGTTTTGGGGTGATGGGAGGAGATTTTCAACCAATGGGTCATACCCAGATTGTAATGAACTTGATCGATTTTGGCATGAATTTACAAGAAGCAGGAGATGCTCCCCGTTGGGATCATACCGGAGGAGCCAGCCCGATGGGAAGCACCACGGAAAATACGGGTCTGATCCGAACTGAGTCGGGAATCCCCTACTCTACCCTCCGTGGATTAATGGATAGAGGTCATAAAATAGGAACGGCTCGAGGTGTCTATGGTGGATACCAAGCCATTTTATGGGATGAAGAAAATCAAGTATATCACGGTGCCTCAGAAAGTCGAAAAGACGGGCAGGCCGCAGGATATTAAATATGTAGGTCAACACTCTGTAAGCCGATATGTTTTATCTATATTTACTTATCCTATTGAAAATAAACATTTTTTATTTGAACTTAAACCATGATCAAAAAAATTATTAAACTCTTAGCCTTTGGATTGGGAGGACTCTTTCTAATTCTACTTATTGGTTATCTTTTTTACTCCATTAAAGCGAATCGATCTGCATCCGAGTATTTGACTCAATTAGGACCGGAAGCACCTCTGCTAGTGGACGAAGGGGAAAGCTATCGAGATTTAAATAAAAATGGAAAAAGAGATGTATATGAAAATAAAAATAAGCCCATCGATCAACGGGTGGAGGATTTAATTCAACAAATGACTGTTGAAGAAAAGGCTGGGTCTCTATTTATCGATATGATAGGAGTCAATGCAGATGGTACACTTATGGAAAAGCCCAGCCTAACGGATCCTTTTAGTTTTATTATGGCTTCTACATCAGAAATGACCATCGGTAAACAAATGAATCACTTCAATATACGAGCAGCTCACCCCAAAGAAAAAATGTTGGAATGGTATAATGCACTCCAAAAAAGAGGTGAACGAAGTCGATTGGGAATTCCTATAACCGTAGCCTCTGATCCACGCCACGGAGTTCCTACCACCTTTGGAGCTTCTATTTACACTCCCTATTTTTCGAAATGGCCTTCTGCTTTGGGCTTTGGTGCTATTGATGATTCACTATTGGTTCAGGAACATGCAAAAATTGTACGACAAGAATACAACGCCATTGGAATTAAACTAGCCTTAGGACCTATGGCTGACACAGCTACCGAACCTCGATGGACCCGAGTTAACGGAACATTTGGTGAAAATGCTGAAGTAAATGCTCGACTAACAGCAGCTTACATCCGAGGATTGCAAGGAGACTCCATTGACACCCATTCCGTTTTAGCCATGGTCAAGCATTTTCCGGGCTCCGGGGCTTTGGACGATGGAAAAGACAGTCATTTCCCTCCTGGGATTCAATCCTATAAAGGAGGACAATTTGATTATCACTTAAAGCCCTTTGAAGCCGCTTTTGAGGCAGGTGTAGGATCCGTTATGCCTTATTACAGCGTCCCAAAAGGGATCACACAAGAGGAAGTAGCAGCGGGATATAATAAAGAAATAATCACCAATCTATTAAGAGAACGATACCAATTTAATGGGATTATTTGTTCGGATTGGGGGATTATTACTGATAAAAAAATGATAGGATTTCTTTTTAAACCGGCCTCGGCTTATGGCGTGGAGGAATTGAACACAAAGGAACGTATTCAAAAAATATTTGATGCTGGAGTGGATATGATCGGGGGAGAGTCGGTTAGTCAACCCTTGGTTGAGGCGATCCAATCAGGGATGATTTCAGAAGCTCGAATCGATCAATCTTTACGCAGGGTTATGAAAGAAAAATTTCGGTTGGGACTTTTTGACCAGCCGTATCTCGATAAAAAAGATTTAGAAATCCTTTCCAATCCAAAAAGCATTGCTCTGGGGGTCGAAGCTCAAAAAAAATCAGTAGTACTTCTCAAAAATGAAAACAATATTTTACCCTTAGATGTAAAAACTAAAATCCATCTTTATGGTTTTGAACCCGACTATTCATCCGATTTTCAAAATGTTTCATTGAAGGATGCAGATGTTATTATTGCTAAAATCCAAACGCCAAAGGGTGAGGGTGTAGAAGCAGAATCGTTGATGCAAAAAATGTTGGAGGGAGGACGCTTAGATTATACCCAAGAACAATTGAATGAATTCATTCCTCTTTTTAAATCAAAACCTACCATTGTTGTTGCCAATCTTCAGCGACCAGCAATTTTGACCGAAATCGATCAAGTTGCGCAAGCTCTAATTGCTGACTTTGATGTTTCCAATGAAGTGATCTTGGATTTAATTTTCGGGAACTTTAAGCCTAGCGGTACACTTCCTATTCAATTACCGTCTTCAATGCAGTCCGTTTTGGATCAACTCGAAGACACCCCTTTCGACGCTGAAAAGGCACTTTATGAATACGGACACGGTTTAAATTATAATTAAACAAAAGAATTAAAAAGCATGAATTCGCTTTAGATCCGTTTGGATAACCTAAATTCTAAAAACCAAATTCTAGGGCTTAAAAAATTCTTCTTCGGTAATCTTAAAATAATTCCCTTCTTTTGAAGCATCGAAAAAGAAATTAAAGGTGTGTTTTACTCCAAAATTGATAACCGTACGTTCTTTGTCCTCAAAGTAGAATTCTTTGGACTTAAACTGAACATAAAGACGAGTAATGGGAAGATCCTCAAAAATAAAGGTTTGTTTGTTTCGGATGTAGGCGTGACGAACGTATTTTTTATCTTGATCTCTAACTAATACGATAATATCGTGATCCACTTCGTTCACAATTTTTAAAGAGGCATTGGAAACGGTATTATAAACATTATCCGGAAGGCGATGCGAAAAAGTCTCATCTCCCGTTTTCCCTCTTTGAGAAAACAAGAGTGACGTACCTAAAACAGCGATTAAAAGAAAAATGAAGTGTTTCATAATAATAATTTAAGGTTTACCAACTAGTATCAAAAACCATACCTAATCCCTTTTTTAGGGATGGGTTGTAGATTTAATAAAATTGACCAAATCTTTTTTAAATTTTTTCATAGAGGGTGGATGAATATACATCATATGTCCAGATTCATAATAGGTCATGATCACGTTTTTCTGAATTTCTGGCGCTAGGTTCATATGGTCGATGGTGTGTTCTACCCCATAAAAAACGGTTGCTAAGTCATAGTATCCATTCATGATCAAAACTTTCATATTGGGATCTTTGCTCATTGCACTTGCCATGTCAATTGCTGTATTGATAGCTATTTGAGTACCCCAACCTTGGTTTCCCTTATGACTCCAGTCCCATTTAAAATCTTTATCTATACCCGCCGTTGTCTTGTAGTTCAACTCTTTTGAAACTCCTAAATTTCCATGCAAATAATCCAAAAACCCAACCGTATAAGCCGGAGAAATTGCATTGCTCTGAGGATCGGTTATGGCATATTGATTTTTAGGATTTTCGTTTATACCTATATATCTTGAATCCAAACGACCTACTGTTTTTCCTTGACTGCGAAACAATTCGTTGAAGTATTCACTCGCTTTTACTTTCAAATTGGCTTGCATCCAATATTCAGGGGAACAACCTGCATAATAGGATAATTTTTCGACAATTCTCTTTTTTTCTATGTCTGAAATTCGAGTACCTTTAAAAAGTGCCGTTGTGTATTCATTTTCGGTAAAAGCACGTACCTCGTCTAAAAACACTTCCAAAGACTTCGCCTGCAGTTCTGAATTAAGTTGTTTGTGATAATAGGCGGTGGCTGCATACGATGGAAAATGAACTACGTAGGGTAAATCGTCATTGGGTGGAAAAGTCAGTGTTCGCAAATCAAATACCGCAGAAACCATGATGACTCCGTTGAATGCATACCCTCGATCAAGGAGATAATTCATTACCCCCGCATTTCGGAAGGTTCCATAACTCTCCCCTAACAAATATTTGGGGGATTGCAGTCGATCGTATTTTTTTAAAAATTGCATTATAAACAAGCTGGTAGCACGAATGTCTTGATCCACGCCCCAAAAATCTTTGCCTTCGCTTTCACCAACCAATTCACTTAATCCCGTACCAATTGGATCCATCATAACCACATCTGCCCAATCCAATATGGAATAGGGGTTGTCCTCTAAAGTATATGGTGCTGCTTTGGTGTCGTAGGGATCGTTGACCACAATTCGCTTGGGACCCATGATCCCCATATGAAGCCAATACGAAGAAGAGCCGGGCCCCCCATTAAAAGAAAAAATTAGGGGTCTATCTTTAGAGCCTTTCTCTTTAAAATAAGCAGTAAAGCCGTGCAGAGCTATGGGTTTATTTTTCTCATCTCTGAGTTCCATAGTTCCAGCTAGGGTTTCGAATTTTAAGGTTTCTGTACCCATCTTGAGGGTTTGCACTGAATTAAACACTTGTGCTTTAGGGTCGGTCTTTTTTTCTTCTTGAGCGGTCAGTTTACTCGCTATTGTAAGAAAGAGAAACAAAACAATACATTTTACTTGCATGAAATTGAGTTTATTGTGTACTCAAATATAGTATTTTTATTTAGTGAAAAACAGAGTAATACTCGCTAATTCTCTCTCAGAAATTCGGTTATATACTATTGTCTTTCCAGAAAATAAAAGGCTTTTTTAGAGAAATAAATCAATAAAATCGCTACTGCTATAAAAATTAAAAATGCTCGATTTAAATTAAAAATATGTGCAACATAACCCACAAAAGGGGGGGCTAATAAAATCCCAACCGTAGAATAAGTTCCCACAATAGAAACCGCCATCCCAGGAGCATATTTCTTGGACTTACCCGCCAGTAAAAATGACATTGGAAAAATAGATGCTACCCCAAAGCCAGCAATAAAAAAACCTAAAAGAGAACTATAGTAAAAAGGAAATAAAATAAGAATCGATATTCCTACGATAACTACTGCGGAACTTATAACAAAAAGTCTTGCCATTCCGATTCGAAGAATCAATCGATCGGTAAAAAAACGTGAAATGGTCATCGAGGTCATAAACACTAAATAACTTAATGTAAAAAGCTCTACTCCTACTACCTCTCGAAAATACACACTGCTCCAATCATAAATACCCCCTTCACATACTGCAGCACAAAAAACAACCAATCCTGTGTAAAGAATGAATCGATCGGGCTTTCCTAAAACCAATTTGTTTCCTTTGGTTTCACGATCATTTTTTAAAAGAAAAAAAAATAGGAGGAGAATAAAAACAATACTGACCATTCCTACCACCGTAAGATGGGAAGCCATGCTTATGTTAATTTTTATTGTCCAAGTGGCCACTACTATACCCAACAGCCCTCCAAAACTCCACAATCCGTGAAAACTTCCGTTTATTTTATTCTTAAATTGCTTTTGTAATTGAATTGCCTGAGTGTTCATCGATATATTAATAACTCGTAAACCAAACGCAAAAAAACAAACTGCAACTATTAACATCCCCATCTCCTGGGCATTACCTATGCCGATCAAGGAGACCACAAAAAGAAGAAAACCAAAAATTAAAGGAAATCGACTATCGAATTTAGATACCAGCCAACCCGAAATGGGTAATCCAATTATTGAACTCACTGGTAAAAGAAATAAAAAGCTTCCTAACTCGGCTTCATTCATTGAATACAAGGTCTTTAAAGAAGGGATTCGAGAGGCCCAGCTAGAG
Source organism: Flavobacteriaceae bacterium (assembly GCA_038108035.1). Lineage (GTDB taxonomy): Bacteria > Bacteroidota > Bacteroidia > Flavobacteriales > Flavobacteriaceae > MS024-2A. The sequence goes on along the minus strand of JAYNHN010000048.1, from coordinate 5,060 downwards.
AAACAAAATCCGGATAAAAAGAAAAGGGTACTTAAGGCAACACGGTTTTGGTGTTTAATTTCCATTTCAAAGTTTCTTGACAAAGATCGAACCAAATTTTTTTTTAAAAAATAGTTTTTGGTCTTTTTATCAAAAAATAATTACCTTTAAATTGAATACGACAAATACCAACAAATGAGAGAAAACAAAAAAAATACGAGAAGAAATTTCTTAAAAAAAGGAATTGCTGCTTCGTCCATTATGATTGTCCCTAGAAACGTTTTAGGGGGGCCTGGATTCATCGCTCCAAGTGATCAACTAAACCTTGCCGCAATTGGATCAGGAGGTAAAGGAGCTAGTGATATTAGTAATGCATCTGTACGAGGCCGAGAGCGAGTGGTGGCACTTTGCGATGTAGACTTTTCAGGAAGTGCCTCCAGAACGGCTAAAAAATTTCCAGATGCAAAACAATATGCGGATTACCGAATCATGTTAGACAAAGAAAAAGACATTGATGCAGTTACCATATCTACTCCGGATCATGTTCACGGTCCTGCGGCTTCATTTGCAATGCAGAGAGGCAAACACGTTTATGTGCAAAAGCCCATGACTCATAATATCAAGGAAGCTCGGATCCTAACCGAAATGGCACGGGAACAAAAAGTAGTTACTCAAATGGGTAATCAAGGAGGATCCAACCCCTTATTAAACATGGTTCAAAATTGGATCGATACGGATCAAATCGGTGCGGTGTCAGATGTGAAAATTTGGACCAATCGACCCGTATGGCCACAAGGAGTTATGATGCCTCAACCCGACTCTAGCTTAAAGCCCGATGCACTAAATTGGGATTTGTGGTTAGGTCCTGCTCAAAAAAAACCCTATACTCCCAATATGCATCCCTTTAGCTGGAGAGGATGGTGGGATTATGGAACAGGAGCTCTTGGAGATGTAGGATGCCACCTAATTGATATTCCATTTAGGACTTTAGGACTAAAATATCCTACCTCTGCCGAGTGTAGTGTTGGAAGTGTCTTCTCCAAAATGTGGACCCCCGATTATATACCTGAAGGATGCCCACCCTCTTCTATGATTACTATCAATTTTGATGCAACAGAAAAGAGTAAGAAACCTATCCAAATGACCTGGAGTGATGGTGGTATCCGACCGCCACATCCTGAAATCATTCCAGCCAACAGTGATATTGGCGGAACAGACAGTGCCAATGGAGTATTGATTATCGGAGAAAAAGGGATCATTTCTACCAATATCAACGACAGCTCACCGCTGATGCCAAAGCTTTATCGTTACGATGGAACGACAGATTTTGGTCCTGAAGTAGAGAAAATGACCGAGCCTGAATACGGACACCAACGCAAATGGGTTGATGCTTGTAAGGCCGGTTTTAACAGTGATGAACACCGTGGGCTTACCTCTTCTTTTGATTATGCAGGTCCCATGACCGAAACGGTTTTGATGGGTAATTTAGCAATTCGAAGTTTTATGTTGCGTAATGAAGGTCCAAAAGGAAAAATGGATTATTACGCACGCAAAAAGCTTTTATGGGACGGTGAAAACATGACAATCACAAATCTCGAGGCTGCCAATCAATTTGTCACACGTGAGTATAGAGAAGGATTTAATATGTAATTAAATCCGATTCTTTTCTATTTTTTAAAATATCCCACTCTCAAAGAGTGGGATATTTTTGTAGGGGCAAACTTAAAATAAGTTAAAAAAGAAGTGCTAACGGTTTAATTTAGATTACTTTTGCAGCCAGAATACTATTTATGACAACTTTTAAGTCCCTAGGATTAAACGCACCCTTACTAAGTGCCGTTGAAAAGCTAGGATTCGAAACTCCAACGGAGGTTCAAAACAAAGTAATCCCTATTCTATTAGAACAAAACACCGATCTGGTTGCTTTAGCGCAGACAGGAACTGGAAAAACAGCTGCTTTCGGTTTCCCCATGCTTCAACGAATTGATACTTCTCAACGAGTGACTCAAGGACTGATTCTATCACCCGTGAATTATGTCTTCAAATCACCAACGAAATGGGGCTCTATGGTGAACATTTGAAGAACATGAATACCGTTGCTATTTACGGAGGAGCCAACATTACCGAACAGGCAAAAAAAATCAAGCGAGGTGCTCAAATTGTTGTAGCAACACCGGGGCGATTAAAAGATATGATTCGAAGAAAATTAGTGGACATTAGTACTATTGAATACTGCGTGCTTGACGAAGCTGATGAAATGCTCAATATGGGATTCTACGAGGACATCAAATCCATACTCACGCACACACCCAAAGACAAAAGCTCTTGGCTCTTTTCTGCAACCATGCCCCTGGAAGTGAATATCATTGCCAAAAAATTCATGCGCCAACCTATTGAAATTACTGTTGGTACTAAAAATTCTGGAGCCAAAAATGTAAATCATCAATATTTTATTGTTGGAGCTCGGGAACGATACAATGCCTTACGTGCCGTCATTAGTATGAATCCTGATCTATTTGGTTGCGTTTTTTGTCGTACTAAAATTGAAACACAAAAGGTCGCTGAAAAGCTTATTCAAGATGGACATAAGGCAGCAGCAATTCATGGCGATTTAAGTCAAAATCAACGAGATGCTGTTATGCAGTCCTTTCGCAAGAAAAAAATTCAATTATTGATTGCTACCGATGTAGCAGCTCGAGGCATTGATGTGGATGATATTACGCATGTTGTCAACTACCAACTCCCCGATGAAATTGAAACCTATACTCACCGTAGTGGAAGAACTGGACGAGCGGGTAAATTAGGAACCTCCATAATTTTTGTAACAAAATCGGATCGGAGAAAAATTAAGTTGATTGAAAATAAACTTCAAACAAAACTTTCGGAGATTGAAATGCCCTCTGCCGAAGAAGTGATTCAATCAAAAATTAAACATTGGGTAGATCAAATTAAAACGATCCCTGTTAAAAGTGATCTTCATCCGTATCTTCCGAAAGTCCTTCAAGATTTAGAAAATCTTTCTAGAGAGGAGCTTATTGAGCTCTTTCTTTCTAAAGAATTTAAATCGTTTGATTTCAACCCAAAAATCCACGAGTTCAATAATGAGCGCTCCTCAGAAGGACGATCAGAACGAAAAATCAACGCTGCTAAGGATAAAGATCGATTCTTTATCAACGTAGGAGCTCGCGATCAATATGAATGGACTACACTTAAAGATTTTGTACGTTCGTTTTTGAATTTAGGTCAAGATGATGTCTTCCAAGTTGAAGTTATGAAGAATTTTTCTTTTTTTTCTACTCATAAAAAACATCGTGATTTGGTCTTAAAATCTTTTGACAACCTAATGTTGGATGACCGAAGAGTAAATGTAGAGCTTACTAAAAAAGGCAAAACTTTTTCTCCTAAAAAGAACTTTAAGAGTTATAAAAATAAGAAAAAGTCTCGTTTTTAACTTAGAGTTTCCGCATCCAAATATTTCGGAAACTTACAAGATCTCCATGATCTTGTAATAGTAAGCTACGGTGTTTTGACACTCGGTCACCATTATAACCCGGCATGTCGTCACGTCTATTTTTTGGTTCACCAATGTACTCAGTAGTACCTAAAATTTCAACATGATTTTGCACTAGTACTCCATTGTGAAAAACAGTGAAACTACCCGATTTAATTGTTGTCCCATTCTCATCAAATTGTGGTTCCATAAAAACAATGTCATATACATTCCACTCACCTGTGGGACGGGTGGCATTTACCAGTGGAATGGATTGCTTATAAATGGAAGCGGCCTGTCCATTTGAATAGGTTCGGTTGTTGTAACTGTCCAATACTTGAACTTCATAGCGTCGTTGAAAAATAATTCCGCTATTTCCTCTACCCTGTCCTTCTCCCTTAATTTCTGTAGGGGATTTCCATTCAATATGTAATTGAACAGAGCCGTGTTCCTCAATAGTTTCAATACTTCCTGTTCTGGGTTTAACAGTCATGGAACGGTCTGGGTTAAGTGTCCATTTTACAGCTACTTTATCCCTTTCCATTCTCCATTTGGAAAAATCAGATCCATCAAATAGAACAATGGCATCACTGGGTGGTGCGTTCATTCCTTCTGATAAAACCACTATCGGTTCGGGTTCCCAAACTTCCGTTTCTTCAGGTTTTGGTTTTTGAGCCCAGATTAGTTGTGTAATCAAAAAACAAAAGATTACTTTTTTCATGATTAAAATATTTAAATTGATGTGGGTAACGAATACCCATTGTGATAAATGTTAGTTAGGTATTCTTTATTTATTTTGGGATCAGTAAATCCTCCTTTGGTAGCATCCCAGATTAATTTTTGTCCGGAGCGATAGGAAATATTCCCCATTTGAGCTACTGTTGCTACATGTGCTCCCTCCTGAATGGAGCAGTTTACTGCCGAGGGATCATTGGTACGGATCGCCTTAATAAAATTCTCTGCATGCTTCGATAATCCATTATCGGATGGCTTTACGAGAGATTTGGCTACCTTATTTTTACTGTTTCGTTCTTCAATGACTTCCCATCCTCCTCGATTTAGAACCAAAGTTGCATGATTTCCAATAAAGGCAATTCCGTGATCTCGCCCGTAAGAACCATTATCAAGTCCCATCGCCGAGTCCCAAACCAAATTAAAATCATCAAATTCGTATAAGGTGGTTAAGGTATCGGGTGTTTCTTCTGCTAAGTTGGGATAGGCAAATTTTCCTCCCAACCCTACGATGGATTTGGGTAATGAAGCCTGCATTCCTAAAAGGGCATAGTCTAATAGGTGTACCCCCCAATCAGTCATTAAACCTCCCGCATAGTCCCAAAACCAGCGAAAATGAACGTGAAATCGACTCGAATTAAAAGGACGAGTGGGTGCAGGTCCTAACCACCTTTTATAATCTACACCTTGGGGTGGAAGGCTGTCTGCAACAATCGGATTGGGACGCATCCATCCCTGATAGCACCATACCTTGACGGTACGGATGGGACCCAAAACACCTGTGGAGATATAATGAACAGCATCTTGAAAATGTTGCTGACTTCGTTGCCATTGCCCTACCTGTACTACATTGTTATAG
>JAYNHN010000047.1:0-13301 GCA_038108035.1 Flavobacteriaceae bacterium | reverse complement strand
TTTATTTACAATGTAGGAGGCTATTGCTAACGATGCTGTAGCTCCAGGACTAGGCGCATTGAGTACATGAATCTGTCTTTCTTTTCGGAAAATATTAAAGTCCATTAATAATTCTCCCGTATTAGAAATAGCCTGAGCACGGACTCCAGAGGAACCTCTTTCAAGCATGGAAGCATCCACATCGGGGATCATCTTCTGAGCTTTGGCAATAAAATCTTCCATAAAAAATGAAGATTTAAATTCGTTAACTGAAAATCGAAAATTCTTACCTACAAAACGTATCAAACCCGGATAGGTTAAACTCTCCATGGCTTCGTTAAGTGCAAAACTATTTCTCTGATAGCCCTCCCGTTTTAAAGCTAAAACGGCATTGGGTCCTACTTCTCGACTCCCATCTATCATACGGGTAAAATGTACACCTAAAAAAGGGAATTGAGAATCGGGAACCGGATAGACCAAATGATTAATGCGATCTTCAAACCCCGATTTAAATTTTAAATATTCTCCACGAAAGGGAATGATCTTTAAGGATGGTTTTAGGTGTAAAAGTTTTGAAAAAACTCGATCACTCCAAAGACCTGAACAAGAAACCAAATAATCAAACCCTTTTTGGGTCTCTCCAACTGAAAGAACCACTTCTTTATCACTAGACTGAACTTCTTTATAAATAGGGGTGTTGAAGTGAATTTCACCATCATTCTCACGAATTAATTGAGTCAATTTCTTCATTACCGCCTTATAGTCCACAATTCCTTCTTCGGGAACCAAGAGTGCTTTTTGTGCTCTTACAAAAGGTTCTCGCTTTTTTAGTTGTTGTTTGTCTAAGTATCTCAAACCCGAAAGACCATTTTTCTCTCCACGGGTCGCCAATGTATCAAGAGCGCCCATTTCTTTATCGTTGGTTGCTACTACCACTTTACCACATCTATCGTATGGTATTTTTTGAGATTCACAAAAATCAATCATTTCACGGATACCACTTACTGAGAGCTCTGCTTTGAGTGATCCGGGTTGGTAGTATAACCCACAATGCAAAACACCGCTATTACGACTAGATTGGTGTAAGCCTTCTTGATGTTCTTTTTCAAAGACCTCGACTTTATAGTTCTGTAAACTCAATTTATAGGCTACCGCCAAGCCAACAATACCTGCCCCTACTACCGCTACAGAATTCTTTTTTTTCACCCTACAGTTTACGGTCAACCCCGGTAGAAATCCTCCATTGGATTAATTTTTGAAGTCCCTCTCGCAATTCATATTTATATTTAAAGCCAAGTTCTTCTTCAGCTTTTTTTCGTGAGCCAATTCGGTTTTTAACCATCGAGCGTGAATCATCTTCTGAATAAGGATTGTATTTTACTTTTAGGGTCGAATTCTTTAATTCTAAAATAAGTTCACAGAGTTCATTAATAGATGTTTGGATTTCGGTTCCAATATTATACATTCCAAAACTTTGATCGCTTAGTAATGCCTGAACATTCGATCGAGCTACGTCTTCTACGTATATAAAATCATAGGCTTGTGATCCATCTCCATTTATTTCTGGGGCTTTGTTCGCTTCTATTTTATTTAGCATTATGGGTACCACTCCCGTATAAGCTGCTGTCTGGTCTTGATGCGGTCCATACACGTTCATATATCTAAGTCCAATGACTTTTAACCCATAACGATCATTAAAAGCAGTGGCCATTGCTTCACCCGCAATTTTAGTGGCTCCATAAAAGTTTTTATTATTAAACGGATGATCCTCAGTCATCGGTAACTCGATTGCGTCACCATAAACGGACGCCGAAGAGGACCAAATTAATTTTTTGATGTTGTTTTTTACGCAAGCTTCAAGTATGTTAAACGTCCCTGCAATATTCACATCAAAAGCAGTTCTTGGAAAATCTTTGCAATGAAGCAACCACATGGCTGCTAAAGAGATTACATAATCCATTCCTTCCATGGCTTCATTGAGTATATCTACCTCACGAATATCCCCCCCCAATGGAAAAACGGTACAGCGATCGTCTTTTAGTTGCTCCGTCAAATAATTGTGTTTCCCTCTAGCAAAATTGTCATATACTAAAACTCTATTAACTGGGTGTTTTAATAATTCTGTAACAACAAAACTTCCAATAAAGCCCGCTCCACCAATTACTAAAATATTCGTGTTTTCAATTTTCATACGTTTACATTTTTTCTCAAAAGGAAAGTTTTGGTTTTATTTACTTTTCTGTATTCTAAAATTCCGAATACTGCTCGTAATTTTAATTGACTCTTTTGCTTCTATCAATCCATAACCACGATTCTCCATTATTTCTTGATAATTTATGGTATGTAAGTCTGTAAAACCTTTGCTAAATTCTAATTCTTGACCCTCGATAGATAAAGACCGATAAGTTGTGAGACCCTTTTGCTTAACTTCGAGAGGAAGGTTTTCTTGATTGATACTCAAAAACCATTTTACACGTGCTTTTTGAAGTTCGATCAAACCTGCATTAGTGTCTTTTGTCTTTATTTTTACATCTAAGTTTTTTACAGGTCCAAAAATCCATTGAAGCATGTCAAAAAAATGAACTCCAATATTGGTAGCTATTCCACCCGATTTTTTTTGATCTCCTTTCCAAGAGGTATAATACCAATTCCCTCTTGATGTTATATAATTCAGGTCAATATCAAATATTTTATCTTTTGAATCCTTAGTCACTTTCTCACGCAGTTTTGTGATCGCTTCATGATGCCTCAATTGGAGAATCGTATACACCTTATTGTTATATTCTTGCTCCAATTCAATGAGTGCATCTATATTCCAAGGATTAAGAACAATTGGTTTTTCACAAATTACATCTGAACCTATTCGTAAACCATAACGGATATGAGCATCGTGTAAATAATTAGGAGAACAAACCGTTACGAAGTCTATAGATGTTCCCGATCTTTTAAGTTTTTCAATATGACGATCAAAGCGTTCGAATTCTGTGAAAAAATCTGCTTGAGGAAAATAGCTGTCCATAATTCCTACTCCATCATAGGGATCATATGCAGCTACTAAATTATTCCCTGTATCCTTTATTGCCTTCATATGTCTAGGAGCAATATAGCCTGCAGCTCCTATCATAATAAAATTTTTCATATCTCCCTTACTTGGTTATTTATTAAAAGATATTTTTGACCGCTTTCCGAACATTTTGCAATATTTTTTTCATTAAAATGAAGGCGATGCCCATATTCACTTACCCAACCAATCTGCTTACCGGGATTTCCTACTATTAAAGCATAAGCGGGTACCGATTTAGTCACTACAGTACCGGCTCCTACCAAACAATATTCGCCTAAATTATTTCCACAAATTATAGTTGCATTCGCTCCAATACTTGCTCCTTTTTTTACAAGTGTCTTTATGTATTTGTCACGGCGAACAATTGCGGATCGAGGATTTATAATATTGGTAAATACCATGGAGGGCCCTAAAAAAACATCGTCTTCACAGACTACTCCAGAATAAACAGAAACATTATTTTGAATTTTAACATTGTTCCCCAAAATTACATTGGGAGAGATTACCACATTCTGACCCAGATTACATTGCTCTCCTATAACAGAATTGGACATGATGTGTGAAAAATGCCATATTTTACTTCCCTTCCCAATTTTGGTATTGGGGTCAACAATTGCAGTAGAATGAGAAAAATAGCTTTCCATGATTTTTTAGTTCAGTTGATTTTTTTATAAACTGATTTTTAAACAACATTTATTTTTTCTTTAATATGGGCTTCACCTTTTTTGATTTCATAAATCTTATCACATTTAGAAAGTGTAGACAGACGATGCGCAATCATAATAATTGTTTTTTTGTTTTTAAGACTATAAATCGCATTAATTACCTCTTTTTCTGTTTTTCCATCTAGTGCTGCCGTCGCTTCATCAAAAATCAAAACCTCAGGAGTGTTATAAAGAGCTCTTGCAATACCAATCCTTTGTTTCTGTCCTCCTGAAAGCTTTACCCCTCGCTCTCCCACATTGGATAATTTCCCCTCAGGAAGCCCCTCTACAAATTCATTAATTTGCGAGGTTTTAAGTGCATAATCCAATCTTGATTCATCAATTCGATCTTTCTCAATACCAAAGGCTACGTTAGACACTATGGTGTCATCCAATAAAAAAATATCTTGACCCACATATCCTAAGTGCTCCTTCCAGTTATTTTCAAACGCATTGATATCAATATTATCTACGTAAATAGTCCCTTTTGTGGGTACAAGCAAACCGTTTATAAGGTCAACAAGCGTGCTTTTTCCGGATCCAGATTCACCAATAATCCCCACTGTTTCTCCTTTTTCTATTTTTATGTTGATTGACTTCAAAACCTCTTGGTTTTCATAACTAAAAAATAAGTCCTGGATTGTAATTTGGTGTTTGAAATCTATCGGACTCGGTTGACTATCGTCAACGATCTCCTTTTCATTTTTAAATTCTTTGAAAATAACATCAATCGATGAACTGTAGTATTTCAAATTTTGTAAAGAAGAAAGAATTCTATTGATGGAAGGGATCATTCTAAATGTAGCTGCTACAAAAAGACCTAAAGTTGAAATGATTTGTTGTGAAGAAGACCCTTTGTAAAACATAATTTGTATAAAAACAACCAATCCCAAAACAGCTATCAATTCAAGATAAAATCTAGGTAATTGAATAAAAGTTTGGTAACTCGACGAAATCTTAGCTCGTTTTGAAACAGTTCTATCATACTGATTCTTAAAAAACATTTCTTTTGACAAAAGTTTTACCTGCTTGATCCCAGATAGACTTTCTAAAATTATTTTTGATATGTTCTTATCTAAATTTTGTCTGTTATCCCCCCATTTTTTTATTTTTCGTTTAGTCGATTGTATATATATGATTGCTAATAGTCCAAATAGACATGCTACAGTAATTGAAGCCATTGGTTCGATATAAACAACCGTAGCTAAAACCGAAATGGTTAAAGCAATTTCGACCATTAGCATCAAAAGAGCATTGCAGAAAAAAGTATAATATCCAATTTCAATTTGAATGTTTTTTATAATCTCTGATAAATCTCTATTGATATGATAAGAATACGATTGATACAAGTATTTACGATAAAGTCTCATTGAAAGATGAGCTCCTAAACCTTCAATTATTGCATTTTGTTTGTACGTTATAAAAACCAAAAAAAATGTTTTTACTAAATAGGTCCCCACAATCAAAATTAAACCGCCCCAAACAATCTCATTTTGATCTATTGTTAGTGAATCCAAATAACTAATTTCATTAAGAAAATCTTGAACTTTTGAAGGGTTTAAAATTAAAGTTATCATTGGCAAAAGAACTCCTAAACCTAAGACTTCAAAAAACATACCTATAACTAAAAGAAATGCCAAAAGAAGTAGTGCTTTTTTTTGCCTTCTAGAAAGCAATTGTCGTATTTTATTAAGATATAAAATCACAATAAAACCTTATCATTTGTTTTTATAAATCCCACCTTTATAGATTTTGAAAGAAAATTTTAAAAAATAAATTCTTCATTCTGTGAGCGTTTACTTTTTATTTAACAACCAAGAAGACGATTGAATCTTATCGCCCAAACCTTCAATCAATCCAATACCCAATGAGTTACATACAGGTAATTCCGGAATACTCTCATTATTTTGATCGCCTCCATTGGCAAAATATAAATCGTATTGATTCGAAAACTCTTTATGAATTTTTTCTAAACTTGCACAAACCGTTCGATCCTCGTCTACTGATAAAAAAGCCCGATTCACTACTGCTAATTCACTAACCAATAAAACCCGTTCATTTTCTTTCATAAACTCCTTGGAGCCTTTTAAAGCTCTTTGGAGATCGTTATTGATTATAACAAAAAGAGCGTCTCCCTCTGCTTTAGCATTATGAAAAAGTTCGATATGTCCCTTGTGTAAAGGATTAAAATAACCCGATACAATAATTGCTTTTAATTTCATCTATGTTCTATTATAGTCATCCTCAATACGTACGATGTCATCTTCCCCAAAGTAAGTACCAGTCTGTACTTCAATAAAAACTACTTTCTCATCTCCCCTGTTTTCTATACGGTGTTTAACCCCTTGTGGAATCAAAATCGTTTGTCCGGGTTGATACTCTTTTGACTCTCCATCTAGTGTGATGGTTCCAATGCCTTCAGCTATGGTCCACGCTTCCGAGCGTTTGTAATGATATTGATAGGAAAGTCTCCCTCCGGGATCTACCTCAATTCGCTTTAACTTATAAGAAGGTTGATCGTGTAGTACAAAAAACCGCCCCCATGGACGTTCTTCATTTTCTATTGAAATCATTTTTTTTGTTTTTTGGTGTTTTTATCAAATAAAATTATATGCTCTCTTTCCGTCAAAAACTTCGATGCTAAATAAAAGTTTACTTTTCTTTTGATCATATTTTCAATCTTGTCTTCCAGTTGTGAGATATAATTCATATTCAATCCCTGACCGATTAAAAATACTTCTATCAAACCCGAATCATTTCCTTTTGCATAATCTCCAACTAAAATAATTTGTTGAACATCACCCATTCGTTCCAATACATTCTCAACAATATCTTCCAAACCCAAATGCTTTAAAACTACTTTTCGCATCACCTCAAACAACGGGTGTTGGATATTGGCTTTGTATTCTACTTTGTTATCAACTTTAACTTTTTCTAAATATCCTGCGCTTTGAAGATGATTTAACTCTTTACGAATCGAATTGGTCGATTCTCCCATTTCCGCTGCTAAACCGTTCAAATAGCCTCGATTTGCCTGAGAGACAAAAAATTTGATTAACAATCTTAATCGTGTTTTAGAAGTGATTAATTCTCCTAACATTTAGTACAGATACGTGATTTTTGATGTGCTTTATCCAATGCTTCGCCCGGTCTGTCCCATGGACAAACTAGTGGAATCTTTATTTTTAAGATCAATTTATACTGTTGCCAACTTCAGAGTCACTAGGATTCCTAAGCTTTCAAGCTCCAGCTTCACCTTCTTTTTTTCTATTTCTAACACCGTTCCTTTTTTCCCTTGAAGGGGACCTGATGGAATGGTATAAGACTCTCCTTTATTGATTTGAGAAATGGAGACTTCCTCAAAAACTCCATTCAAATTTTTTTTTAAAGCTTCAATTTCTTTGGGTCGTACTTCGGCCGGTTTTCCTAACCAAAATACGTAGCGTACTACACCTGAAATCGTAAAAACCTTTTCTCGATCCCTTTCATGGATTTGAACCAATACATAAGACGGAAGTAAAGGCTTTTCTACTTTCTTCTTTCGATCTGAATAGTACTTAACTGTGGTGTAAGTAGGACAATAATTGGTTACACCTATTGAATCGAGTCCCTCTGAAACTTTACGCTCATATTTAGACTTGGTATACAATACAAACCATTTCATCAAATTCGATTCTGATTTTTATTGAAAAACCCAAATCGTTTACTCATAGGGCTGATTCTGAATTCGATAAGTAGATTTTTTTTCATTATACTTTCTATAAATTTTAATTTTTGATCTATTATCAAGTACCAAAAGTACTTAAAAATATTTTTTTTCGATAAAAAAAGTGATTTTTTAACAAATCCGACTATTGATTACAATATTGGCTATGCGTGATTTTTGCTTGGGAATATCCTGAATCTCTTGATGTTTCTAATAAAGGACAAGCTCCAATAGGATCTCCATATTTAATAAAAATCAAAGCTTTGATGTATTCGCACTTTCCATCAAGAGGATTCATTTCATTGATCACTTTGTCAATTTGAGTCAATGCTTTTTCATAATCTCCCAAAAGATAATTGGCCGTAGCTGCATTTTCATAGTAAGAGTACTCCAGAGGGTTTTGGGCTATTGCCTTTTCAAAGTTAATAGACGCATTTACATAATCTTGTTGATTAAAAGCCGTCAAAGCCAAGGAGGAAAGTCTTGTAGCTTCTTGGATTGCGGCTTGTCCAACTGCAATTGTTCGGTAAAGAGCCAGAATGCTTTGATCCCCGGGAAATAGTTGAACTGCTTTTTGAGCTCTTGCAACAAGAATGGAGTCCTTCGGGGGGGTTAATTGTGAAGCAATTACTAAATAATTTTTCCAGTTGTTGAGATTCCCTTTGGCAGTTAGGAGTTCAAATATTTCTTCCAAACTTTCTTTATCACGGGTTTGACTAATCAAATTAATATAGTTTGAAGCGTGTAACGCATTATTTGGCAACCCTAAAAAAGCCTTCTTCGCATACACTTTGGCACTATCCAAAAGTCCTTTTTGTTGATAGATTTGACTTTTTAATAATTCACTGTAATACAAATACGGATTTGCATCCGTCCCTTTTTCAATGAGTGCTAGTGCTTTATCGTATTTTTTTGCGTTTAGAAAATAGCGCGCTTTTACTGAATTAATGGGAATGGTAGTTACCGTAATATTTGGGATTTTTGGAACGATTTGTTCTACCTGATTCAAAGGGATGTTATATGCATTGGAATTAAAGTCTTGAAGCAAAAACATCTGCCCTTTAAGAGATTTATACACTTGATTGGCAATGTATAAACTAGGTAGGATGGCTACTAATGAAAGAATTAAAAATGAGGAATTGACCAAGGGCTTGGCAATTACTTTTTTAAAATTGTTCTTTTGATCATACACTACAATTAATCCCATAATCAATGCCCAATCAACCAACACCTGAGGACGCGCAATTGGGAAATTTAAATTCGCGTCAATACTGTACACACCCAAAGCTGTAAGAATCAAAAATAGAAGCTTTTTATCTATCTCATTTAAATTGGAATAACGCAACAGCCGATAGACAAAGTAAACCGCCATCACAAAAATGCTCAAATACAATAAGAAGCCTACGACTCCCAACTCAGCCCCCAACTGAATAAAATCGCTGTGAGCATGATAAGGAACTACATAACCGACTATATCCGCAGAATCATAATCAATAGATTTGATCTTCCAGTTCCCCAATCCAACACCCAGTATGGGAGCCGTAGATATATGTGTTAATACATCTTCATAATACCTCAGCCGTTGATTAATTGAATTTTCTTGGGTATTCAATGTAATAGTGGATGCCCGTGAAACCGCATCTGCTCCAATCTTGGAAAGAAAAGTTTGATTGACCAAAATCGCTAATAATAAAGGAACTATGTAATAAGCAGTCCTCAATAAATGTATCGGCTTGCGTTGATCTTTAAAATAATAGTATCCATTTAAAAGCATGTAAGCAATCAAAATCAAGCCGGCAGCTATAAAAGAAGCACGGGATTGAATCATGGACAAACAAACCAAGGCTAAGAAAATCAAAGAAGTAAGAATTAATTTAATACTCCTTTTTTGTACAAGATACAATAAGAAAAGAACGAAAGGAATTTTAATCGCCAACGAAAACGCTGTGATATTTCGATTGGCGGTTACCCCTTTCAAAATACTCCCATTTACACCACCTGTAGTATTGAACATTTCAACCGCTTCTTTTAAAACATAATACACCTCAATGGACAAAATTATGACAATGATATAGGGAACAAAAAGCAGTTTGTTTTTAAAGGAATAAAGCATTATCCCCATGGATAAATACATTAAAAGTACATTGACTTGACGAGTAATATTGACTACGACTTCCGTAGGGTTAATAGCATAAAAATATGAGAACCCGGCCCAAAGGATAAAGCTTATATATATGATTGAAAGGTAAGACGTCAATACAGACGTGATCTGAGTGGAAAAGGACTTTCTATTGTAAAAAAAGAATGCAATACTTAAAAGGTTGACCAAAGTCATACCGAGCCATTGCGGTGCGATTTTATCCACCGCCTCCCAATTAGGTATAAAACCTAAACAGAGGTAAGTAATTAAAAGGAGACCTGAAACAAAATCTTTTAGATCAACGCTTGGGGTATTTTTTTTGGCCATTTATTAAATTTCTACTGTAAAAATAAAAAATTTAGCAATAACAGATTCATGCTTGCATTTAAAAACTTTATTTTTGACCCATGAAACCATATAACTTCATTCTCATCCTTATTTTAGGGAGCGTACTCATTTACATAACCCAAAGAATTTTTATCCATTATAAAAAATTTGATAGTATAAACCACCGGAGCTCCCACAACACGCTTGCTACCCGAACTTGGAGTATTGGTGGCTTTTTATTGCTTTTTATCGTTTCTGTGTTTTATTACTTTAAATCCGATGAAATTTATGATTTTTCCCTTTTAATTCCTTTAGGGATTATGTTTGTGGTTGGAGTGTATGATGACTTTTACGATGCCGATTTTAAACTTAAATTCTTTTTTCAAATTATCGTCTCTAAGATTCTAATTGATCAAGGCTTTGTGATTTCTAATTTTCAGGGGCTCTTCGGCATCTACGAGGTTCCATGGCTTATCGCCCAAATTGTTACCGTTTTGGCTTTTCTAACACTCGTAAATGCCATCAATTTAATTGATGGAATTGATGGATTGGCCACTACAGAAGTGATTAAAATTATTTTATTATTTGAATTTTTAAGTTCTCATTTCACTCCCTTTTCCTCTTTGGGCTTTATCGTAGTGATTAGTTTATTACCTCAATATTATTTTAACTTTAAAAAAGAAAACAAGGTCTTCTTAGGAGATGGTGGAACTCTTTTTTTAGGAACTTTAGTGTCTATGTATCTTTTTTATGCAATGAGCTCAGAATATCAGATCCGTGAAGAATTTGCAATCAATAAAATCGTTTTCTGCCTTTTGGTTCTTCTTTATCCCTTAACTGACTTATTTCGCGTATTTTTTGTTCGAATTAAAAATGGAAAATCTCCTTTTCATCCTGACAAAAATCACATCCATCATCTATTTTTAGCCAATTCTTCTCAACTGAAAAGACTCGTAGGGATCCAAGCAATTTATTTGCTGTGCTTAATCCTAGTCTTTGGAATTGCAAAAATTATCTAGAACAGTCCTCGGTATTTTTAATTCATTGACCCCATTAATCAACTTGTTAAGGAGTACACAAGCTTCTTCATTTTTGTTCAAATCTAATAAAACAAGGGCTTTCATATACATAACTTTAGAATTTTGGTCGTCTACTTCTTCAAGTACGGTATTGAGTATTTCCAATGCTTTTTGATTCTTTCCTGCTTGGATATAGGCATTGGCCGCATTTTCGAAATAAGGGACTTCCAGTCGATTCAATTTACTCGCCTCTTCAAAACTTTTACCCGCCATCTCATAATTTCTATTTTCAAAATAGTGAACTCCCTTCTCGTGCAATAAAGCGGCTTTCAAGACCATTTCTTTCCCGTACTCCAATACATAAATACTCCCTTTTAAATCATCATTATTTGTGTTTAAAAGTTCTTGACTTAAATTGTTCAATATAACTCTACTATTGTCTTTATCCAATAGGTTGGCTAGTGCCTTGTAGTATAGCGCATCAATTTTTTTATTTTTAACAAGCGGCATTCTTTTTCGAGCTTCTTGAATGGCTAAAGTGTCTCTTTTTTTTGATAATGCGAATAAATAATTTGCAAAATGAACGGGGTTATTTGGAATTTTATCAAAGGCTTTTTTTGAATAATAATAGGCACTATCCAACTGGTCTAACATTAAATACGAATACCCTATATAGGTTTCACTCATCATTAAATAGGGATTGTCTTTGATCCCTTTTTTGAAATACTTGATAGCACTTTTATAATCTTTATTCTTTTTTATATGAAAAACCCCCTTCATAGTGGAAGTAGGGATGGTAGTGGGTAATAAACTCGGATAAGTATCTTCGTATTCCAAAACCTGATCAAGATCCTGTACGTAGTTGTTGGTATTGTATTGACCTAGTAAATAATAATGCTGGGTATATGCATGATAAACTCTATAAGAGGAATACAATGCAACCGGGCTCACTAACAAAAGAATAAATAAGACCCCTTTATTCAACCGATACTTTTTCAAAAAATCCGCCGTTTTGTTTGAGTCTTCTTTAAATAAGGTCATTGCAAAACTGAGTAAAATCAACATATTCATTTGCTGAATAGGTCGGGCTGTTGGAAAATTAAATAATGCATCGATCAAATAGACTGCCAACGAGCAGACCAAAAAATAATACAACACATTGGATTTGTCATTTCGATTCAAAAATAACTGTTTTAATAATCGAAAAATAACCGTTACTAATATCGAAAAATAGAGTGCCATTCCCACCAAGCCAGTCTCTGCTGCTAGCTCTAAATAATCATTATGAGCATGGTAGGGTACTGTATAGCCATAAATATTTTCAGAATCCGTTTCAATTGATTTCAGTTCCCAATTTCCAATTCCAATTCCGAGGATAGGATTTTCAAGAAATGTATCAAATGCTTGTCCATAGTATCGTAAACGCTCATTGACCGATTTGTTATTTTCATCAGCGAGTGTTGCCAATCTATTAAATGTTGATTTAGATGAGTCAAAAACCGAATTAAGGGGAATGTTTATATTGAATACCAACAATACAACGGCTGCCAAAATATAGGGATGATAGGATCTCTTTTTAGAGTTGTATTGATTGTAGAAGGAATACAGAATAGCTAAAAAAGTAATAAAAAATATCGCTATAAACGCCGATCTTGTTTTTAATAGATAAAAAATTGTAAATATTGAAAAAGAATAAAGTAAATAATACAAATAGACTCGTCTATTGGAGGAAAATATCTTGTAAAATAAAAGGGGGATTTTGATCACTATTGAAAAAGCAGCAATATTAATATTTCCTGTAATACCCTTGTATTCCGGATTTCTAATATTAGGATTAAAAGTCCCATTACTTATATCTCCTAAAAAAAGAAAGAGTATATAAAAAACTTCTACCCCCAACAAGATCAAAACACTATTGATTAAAAAACGTTGGGCGTTTTTAATGCGCTTTAAATAAAATAAAAGTAGAATAAAAGAGGTCAAATAGACCACTAAATTAGAGAGAACACGTAAAGATTCTCCAATATTAATCGATTGACTGATTGTTAAAATTGACCATATTATAAAGAGGAAAAATAAGAATATTTGCTTCCGAGAGGATACCTCTTCAAAAATGTTTTTGAAATTTTCGCGTTGAAATAAGGAAAAATAAAGAATCCCTAAGACATTGACCATCTGTAAATATAAGATTTGAGTCGCTGCTACATCAACAGATCCTAAAAGAGGTACTAAACCGGTACCTAGATATAAAATAACAAATATTTGACTTATAATTCTTTTCATAAAAAATAGCTAAATCCAAAAATAAAAAAAACCCTTCATAAAGAAGGGTTTTTATTCGTATTGTAGAATTTTTAGATTA
>JAYNHN010000046.1:12642-13306 GCA_038108035.1 Flavobacteriaceae bacterium | reverse complement strand
AAAAAAGGAAAGGGTGTAATTGCTAATGAAGAAGGGTTTTTTCGAATGCAATACGATTCATTAATTACAAAATCGGATTCCCTCTTTTTTTCTTGTATGGGCTATAAAACGATTGGTTTTCCTTTGGATCAGTTAAAAGACAGTATTGTCTATCTTCCTTCCCGGTCCATTGCTTTAAACTCTATTGTTTTATCGAATAAAAATATGGAAGCGGATCAGATCATAAAAGTCATCAAAGAAAAAATTCCAGAGAAATATGAACTGGATTATACCCAAAAAAAAATATTTTTTAGAGAATCGGGTTCTCAAAAATTCAACCGACTCAATGTCTCCATTAAAAGATCCTCCATCCCCGAATTCAATCAAGCATTTTGGGACAGTACCCTTAGAATGGTTCCTAAATACAATGAGTGGTACACTGAAGTATTGGGTTCATGGTATGGAAGTATGCGAGATGAAAAACAAAAATTAATATTGGAAAAAGCCCTGGAATTGGAGGATAAAAAAACCACAGCTGTATTTGAAAATATTGAAAAACTCTTTGACACTATTCTTAAAGAAAATGTAAAAACCAATTCATATCTAAAAGTACGAACAGGTCTTTTGGGAACCAAAATTCAAGCAGATGAAGTAGTCGGTAATCCCGAAAAAGACACCCTTACCA
>JAYNHN010000046.1:8270-12632 GCA_038108035.1 Flavobacteriaceae bacterium | reverse complement strand
TCTTTAAAAAAAATGAATTTTTCCAATTGGAAAAAAAGAGTTCTTACCAGCCAGTTTCGTCTTTTTGAAGATGAAAAACTTAATATCGGTATTCTTAAAAAAGCGTCCAAATACCAATTTGAAATTACTGAATTTACCTACATAGGAGATACTCCAGTCTATATTCTCTCTTTTACACCCAAAGGCAGTGCCGATTATCAAGGAAAACTCTTTGTGGATGCTGATCAAATGGCTTTGATCCGAATTGAATACAAAAACATACAGAACATACGGGACCTCAGTTTATTCGGTCTTTCCTTTAAACTTTCGTTCCGAGAAGTTGTGCTCCAATTTAAAAAAATGGAATCCGAAAAATATACACTTGAGTATATGGAATATTCTTCCCGTTTTCAATCGGGTATAGAAAGACCCTTGGTCATTACGGAAAAGAACAAAATAGTCAAGGGGAGAAATAAGCAGAATCAACTGAAAATGGATCTTAAAATGACCAATGAACAATACAACAAATATCAAATTGTTGTCTTTGAAACCCTCCCTCTTAGTCAAAAAGAATTTGAAGACCTAAAAGAAACTGCCCAGATTCTTCCTGTTAATTTAACTCAATACGATCCCACATTCTGGGAGGGCTATTCGATCATAGAACCCAATGCTGCTATTAAATCCTATAAGGCAAAAAGGTAAATTAGCCTCTTAACCATTTTAAAAAAATAATGTAATTTTAGGGAAACAAAGCCCTAAATCATGAAGTTACGTTTACATATATTGACCTATCTTTCCTTATGTTTTTCTTACGCTCAAATCCAAACGGAAATCCTCCCTCTCAACACGGTTCAACATTCTATCGAATTATTAAAAAAGAAAGGATCCAGCACAGTAAACAATCTCCAACTTGCAGACCTTTACTATTCCATTGAAAATTATGCAACGGCGTTGCGATACTACAGCAAAGCCTTTGAAAAAGACCCTTCCAATTTGCATAAATTTAAAATGGCTCAAGTGTCTGAAAAATTAGGGAAGTATCAGCAGGCACTTACTTTTTATCAGGACCTATGGGAAGCAGATACCCTCAACAATATTTTGCGTTACCGAATGAGCAAGTTGATGATACGCTTGCGACGTTATGACAAAGCTTTAAAAAATCTGACTCTATTGACCCAAAGAGACAGCCTGCATCCCATCTATCCCTATCAAGTAGGAATGATTTACAACATCCAAAACAATTACTCCAAAGCAATTGACTATTTTTTAAAAACTTATAGAAGGGACAGTAGTTCGATTCATACGCTTTATCAATTGGCTTATTCTTTTCATAAACTTCATTCAAGAGATTCCACAGAAGTTTTTATGAAAAAGGGATTGAAATTGGAACCAGAACACAAAAACTTAAACCGATTAAAAATAAATTTACTGAGAGGAGATCATCAATATCAGGAAGCCATAGACCTTCTTTTAGAACAAGATCGCCTTTATACTGACGATTTCTTTATTACGAAAATGTTGGGAATTTGCTACTGGCAACTTGATCAGCATGAAGAATCCAAAAAATGGTTTGAAAAAGCATACGAAATTGATCCGAAAGATTTTAATTCGCAAACTTACCTAGGGCATATTGCTCAAAAGAACAAAGACTTCGATTTAGCTCTAGTCCATTATACGCGAGCTACTCGAATCGGAAAACTTCACCGTGATGAAGAATATCTGGGGTTGGGTCAAGTATTAACGGAACTTAATAAACCCAAAGAAGCATTGCAAATGTACAAGCGTGCTGTAGATGAAAACCATAGAAATCACCAAGCCTTTTTTGAATATGCTTTGGCAACGGATCGCTATTACAAAGACAAACGAATAGGATATCGACTGTATCAAAAATATCTTTCAACATTCCCTTACAAAAAAGATAGCACACATCTTAAATTTATAGACTCTCGTATGAAAGCAATTAAAAAAAAATTGTTTTTAGAGGGGATTTCCATAGAATAAAAAGGTTTGATTTTTGTTTTTAGAGAATTGCTTACCTTAGCGATAACCATTTTAATAACATATCAAGAAAAAAATCAATTCTATTGTACATTATTATTGAATATCGTGAATCAAGTCTGAATAAGAATTCAGTGCAAAACCCAACTACAAGAATTAATTAAATTGAAATTAATGAAAAAAATCAGTCTTTATTTCATACTCTATTTACTTGTTTTTAGCTGTCAATCTACTCAAAAACAGAACGATATACCAGTAGTATTTAAAGTCAACACTTTGGATATTCCCAATAACAAAATGGAGGTGACTTTTTCTATTACTAATTCTTCAGATGAAGAATGGCAAGGGGGGCAGTGGACCTTGCACTGGAATCAGTTTAGCGGTTCTATTATATCAGAAAGTCTTCCGGAAGGGATTCAATTACTTCCCACCAAAAACAGCCAGTACTGGCAGTTACAATTTGGACCCTCTTATAATTTACTGCCCGGAGCTACTTTTAGTTTTTCAGCGATTCAAAGAGGAATAATGCAACGTCTGGTGATGGGTCCCATAGGTTTTTTTGTTCATCATCAGGCAAGTAATCAACTCTATGATTTGGAAAGCGTCATCCATTGGGAATCAGCAAAAGGTCTAGATCAGTTAAATCTGCCGAGTGCTCAGGAACGCTATGCAAACTATGAAGGAATTTCGCCTCTTGCAAAGCAGGAATTACATTGGGTTCTTCCTTCCCCCAAAAAAATAGAATGGCAAAAAGAATACCGTTCGTTTCCTGAGTCGTTAAACTTGGACTTTGGAGTATTTGAAGAAGCTTCCGAATTTTTAGTCTCCCGTTTACAGAAAGGATTAAAAACCAAGATTACCTCCACAGATGCAGCAAGTCAAATCAACATTATAGAGGATAAAAAGCTAGGCGATGAAGACTATCGACTTCATATTGGGAAAACAGATATAGCGCTTACGGTGTCTAACTACAAAGGTCTTTTTTACGGCTTGGGTTCACTTCATCAAATTCTCTACACCGCTCAAAACGAAGCACAGGGAATTCCTTTACTTCATATAGAAGATAGTCCACGCTTTCAACATAGAGGCTTTATGTTGGACTTGTCTCGTAACTTTTCTCCAAAAGAAAAAATCCTTCAAATCTTAGATCATATGGGAGCGTATAAACTCAACATTTTAGATCTTAGACTTTCTGACGATGAAGGCTGGCGGATTGAAATTCCCGGATTAGCTGAACTGACAGAAGTAGGAAGTAAACGCGGGTTCACTTTAAACGAAAAAGACCGATTATTCCCAATGTACGGTTCGGGTTCAGGAAAAAGAGAAAGTCCGGGAAGTGGTTATCTAACTAGGAATGATTTTATTGAAATTTTAAATGCAGCTACATCACGAAATATCCGAGTAATCCCACAAATTAGCTTTCCCTCGCATTCACGAGCTGCAGTAGTCGCTATGAAAGCACGTTACGAAAACTTATTGGCTAAAGGGGAAGTAGAAGCTGCAAATGAATACCGTCTTCATGATCCCAATGATGCAAGTGAATATACATCAGCTCAACTTTTTAAAGATAATACGATCTGTATTTGTGACCCAAGTGCTTTCCACTTTTTTGAAAAAGTATTTAATGAAATTAAGGCAATGTATACTCAGGCTAAACTACCCATGAAAACATTCAATATTGGGGCGGATGAACTCCCCTTCGGAGTTTGGCGTAAATCACCTCTTTGTGATGAGTACATCCGTCAGTCGGAAACCATTGACTCCTACCAAAGCCTATATGACAACAGTGTTAAAAAATTAAACGAAATTGTTACCGCATCTGGAGCGCGTATGGCCGGATGGGAAGACGTCCTTTTAAGTCATAGTGAAAAAAGTCAATCTGAAATTGAAGTCAACAAAAATTTAATGGATTTGGATTTTATTCCCAGTGTATGGAACAACTCCTGGGGTGAGGGAAGAGAAGACATGATTTACAAACTCAATAATATGGGATTTGAAGCGGTGATGTGTAATTCCTCTGCCTTTTATTTTGATATGACGGATGATCGAGACATGGAAAATTCGGGTTTGAATTGGTCAGGCTATGTTAACTATAAAGACAGTTGGGGTACTGAACCGCTGAACGTTTTTGCAAACAAAGTCAAACTAAAAAGCTTGGCAATAGAGGAAAGTACTCTTAAAAATAGAGTACAACTCAACGAAGAGGCTAAAGCTAAATTCTTAGGTATTCAATCACAACTATGGACAGAAACCGCAACCGATGCGTATCAATTTGACCGAATGTTGATGCCAAATATGATCGTTTTTTCAGAACGTGCCTGGAGTACCCCAGAGTCCTGGCTTGAAGAAACTACGGCTGCTGCTCAAGAACCAGAACTAAATCGC
>JAYNHN010000046.1:0-8260 GCA_038108035.1 Flavobacteriaceae bacterium | reverse complement strand
AACTAAGGGATGATCAAAATCAACACCACCTAAAAGCCCAATGTAACAGTTTTGAAATTCTGTTGGACAACGCCATCTTCCTATGTTATCAACTTTTTATAGGGAATTGTTATTCGATTTACCCAAGCCCGGAGCTGTGATTGAAGAAGGTATGCTGTCTGTGCGTCAGCAATTTCCCGGACTGGAAATACACTACACACGAGACGGCACCCTACCTGAAATTGGAGATTCCATGTATACAAAACCGATAGCTGTGAATTCATCAGACCAACTGGTCATTCGTGTTTTTGATCCCAACGGAAGAGGTAGTAACATCCTAAAAATTCAATCTAAATGAAAGAAATGAAATCTCAACGACTGCGCTCCCTAGACATATTAAGAGGACTGACTATTATTTTAATGATTGTTGTAAACGACCCGGGCTCATGGGATCATGTGTATGCACCCTTACTTCATGCAGAATGGAATGGCATAACCCCCACCGATTATGTTTTTCCTTCCTTTTTGTTTATCGTAGGAGTTTCTATTGTACTTTCATTGAGCAAACAAATGGATTCTGGAAAAAGTCGTGCAGAAATTACTAAGAAAATAGTGTGGCGAGCATTTAAAATTTATGCTGTAGGAATTTTCCTTTGGCTCTGGCCCAGTTTTAATTTTGAAGGAATTCGATGGGTAGGCGTACTACCTAGGATTGCCTTTGTCTTTTTAGCTTGTGCCCTTATTTTCTTGTACACATCCAAAAAAATGCAGGCCTACATGGGCATCGGAATTCTTTTAGTGTATTGGATCATAATGGCCTATCTACCAGTTCCGGGTATCGGCACCCCCGATTTATCCATCCCTGAAAAAAATTGGGCTCATTATTTAGATGGCTTGTTGCTACCGGGAAGACTTTGGCAACAAACTTGGGATCCTGAAGGAATTCTAAGTACACTTCCCGCCATTGTCAATGGCTTAATAGGGATGTTGGCTGGTTATATTCTACTTCAGAAAGAGGAATTAAAAAACAAGCTCAACCAACTGTTTTTTATAGGATTTGTGTTGTTGGTTTTAGGAGATGTAATGCAATGGTTCTTCCCATTTAATAAAAATCTTTGGAGCTCGTCATTTTCATTGTTTACTGGAGGATCTTCTATGCTAGCCTTGGCTGCGTTTAGTTATTTTTTTGATGTCAGACAATCCCAATATCAATTTCAATTTGCTCATGTTTTTGGGGTCAATTCTATATTTGCCTATTCACTTTCTAGTTTACTTGTAGTGGTCTTCTATAGCTCCAAATGGTGGGGTATTTCACTGAGCCAGGAATTTATGGGTCTGTGGGGATCAATTGGATTACCACTTAAACTGGGATCCCTTCTTTATGCGATAGCATATGTTTTTGTCATTTGGATTCCAACCTATTATCTTTTTAAAAAGAAGATATACATTAAACTATAAAAGGGATTAAAAAAGAATCGACCTCAAAAGAGGCCGATTCCAAACAAAAACAAATAATTGATTCAATTAACGGATTTTGATCAATTTCTTGGCCTGGGGCAAAGCTTCCTTTCGTTTTGGCAACGAAACGCGCAACACTCCCTCCGTATATTTGGCATCAATTTTTGTTGGGTCCACACTTTCCGGAATGGTAAAAGTTCGACGGAAACTGTTGTAGCTAAATTCCAGTCGAGTAAACTTTCCTTTTTCCTTTGCGTGTTCTTCTTCTGAGGTAGAGGAAATGGACAAAACACCATTTTCAACTTCGATCTCAAAATCTTCTTTCTTTTTTCCTGGAACTCCTAATTCAATCTCGAATTCGGTTTCCATTTCTTTAATGTTCACCGCAGGCATAGTAATGGCTTGAGCCGTTTTCAAGCTCCAGTCTTGGTTTAAAAAATCATCTACTAATGAGGGATAAAACGAGGTTTTTTTACGTATTAAATTCATAATCTAAATTTTTAGGTTAACAATTTTATTTGTCTTCCTAAAAGCAAAAAAAAAGCCAGATTACTTTTTTGTCATTATGGCAGTATTTTTTATTAAATTACTGACATTATGTCTTTATTATTACGAAATAGCCTCTTGGACTTTGTCAGCGGCTTCTTGAAAAGCAGTGGCAGAAAGAACATTTAAACCGGAAGAATCAATTAATTCTTTAGCTATGTCTGCATTGGTTCCTTGTAAACGGACAATAATCGGAACTTGTATCGCATCGCCAAGATTTTTATAAGCATCAACAATCCCTTGAGCAACTCGATCACAACGAACAATACCTCCAAAAATATTAATCAAAATCGCCTTTACATTGGGATCTTTTAAGATTAAACGAAATGCTATTTCGACACGAGCTGCATCCGCAGTCCCACCCACATCAAGAAAATTGGCTGGATCCCCACCAGCTTGTTTAATCAAATCCATGGTAGCCATCGCCAGTCCAGCACCATTGACCATACAACCAACATTTCCATCCAAATCAACATAGTTCAGTCCTACCTCACGAGCTTCTACTTCCACAGGATTTTCTTCACTTAAATCTCGGAGGGCTTCAAAATTTTTGTGTCTAAATAAGGCATTGTCATCTAAAGTAACCTTAGCGTCAACTGCAATAATTTTATCATCAGAAGTTTTAAGCACCGGATTGATTTCAAATAAAGAGGCATCCGATCCGATATATGCTTTATAAAGCGCCGAAACAAATTTGGTCATATCCTTAAATGCAGCACCCGAAAGTCCTAGGTTGAAGGCTACTTTTCGAGCTTGAAAAGGTAAAAGCCCTAAAGCTGGATCAATTTCTTCTGTAAAAATTAAATGCGGAGTTGCCTCGGCAACTGCTTCGATATCCATACCTCCCTCGGTTGAATACATAATCATGTTTTTTCCTGTGGCACGATTTAGTAAAACCGACATGTAAAATTCTGATGGTTCTGAATCACCGGGATAGTAAACATCTTCAGTAATTAAAACTTGATTTACTTTTTTTCCAGTGGGAGGAGTTTGGGGAGTGACCAATTGCATACCAATGATTTCTCCGGCCAAAGTTTCTAATTCATTAAGATTTTTGGCCAGCTTTACACCCCCGCCTTTACCTCGACCTCCTGCATGAATCTGAGCTTTGACAACGTGCCATTGGGTTCCTGTTGTTTCGGTGAGTTGCTTTCCAGCCTCGACGGCTTCAGTAGCAGTTTTTGCAACCATCCCACGTTGAACGGTTACTCCAAAACTTGCTAAAACTTCTTTTCCTTGATATTCGTGTAAATTCATAAGTCTTTCCTAAATTCTGACGCAAAAATAATGAAACCCAATCGGATAACGAAGACCCCTTTTGAAAACTTTTGTCTCAAATGGAACATTTTAAAACAAATTTGTCTCTTTTACCTTTTATTTTGTTTAAGGGCATTGAACTACTTATTTTTACATCACTTTTTTAAAATCATGAAAGATTCTTTATTGTTATCCATCGCAGAAAAAGTAGGCAGCCCAACTTATGTATATGATGCCGAAAAAATTCAAAGTCAATACAATCGGCTTGAGAAAGCCTTTCAAGGAATTGAAAAACTTAGGATAAATTACGCGTGCAAAGCCCTATCAAATATATCGATCTTAAGTTTAATGAAATCCATGGGGTCGGGATTGGATACGGTTTCTGTTCAAGAAGTTCATTTAGGAATTCAAGCAGGTTTTGAACCCAAAGACATCATATTTACTCCCAATGGCGTCTCCCTCGCCGAAATTGAGGAAGTGGCTGAAATGGGCGTTCAAATCAACATCGACAACCTTTCAATTTTAGAACAATTTGGAGCAAAACATCCTCAAACACCCGTTTGTATTCGGATCAATCCACACGTTATGGCAGGGGGAAATAGCAATATATCGGTAGGACATATTGATTCTAAATTTGGAATCTCTATTCACCAAATACCGCACATTTTACGAATTGTCGAGAACACCCAAATGCACATTAATGGGGTCCATATGCACACAGGAAGTGATATTTTAGATATTGAAGTTTTTTTATATGCGTCAGAAATTCTTTTTGACACAGCACTCCAGTTTAAAAATCTAGAGTTTCTAGATTTCGGAAGTGGATTTAAAGTACCCTACCATGAAGGCGACATTGAAACCAACATTGAAGAGTTAGGTGAAAAACTCACCGAGCGATTTGATCGCTTTTGCACTAGCTATGGAAGTAAGCTGGAACTTGCCTTTGAACCTGGCAAGTTCTTGGTTAGTGAGGCGGGGTACTTTTTCTCTAAAGTCAACGCTGTCAAACAAACTACCTCTACAGTTTTTGCTCAAGTAGATTCCGGGTTCAATCATTTAATTCGACCTATGCTTTACGGTTCCCATCATGAAATTCAAAATATTTCAAACCCTAAGGGAAAGGAACGATTTTATACCGTGGTTGGTTATATCTGCGAAACCGATACCTTCGGAAGTAATCGAAAAATAGCTGAGATCAGTGAAGGAGATATCCTCGTGTTCAAAAATGCCGGTGCCTATTGCTTTACGATGGCAAGCAACTACAACTCTCGATACCGTCCCGCCGAAGTATTGTGGTACAATGATGAAATCCATCTGATTAGAAAAAGAGAGACGATGAAAGATTTGATTCACAACCAAGTACTCATAGACTTCAAAAGCCAAGTAAACTTCTAGTGAATAGTCGTTATTTGGCCTAATGTTTGATTATAAACTTCTACAAAATCATTAACCACAGCCTCCGCAGAAATAATCGAATCAATCTGAGCTGCTACTTGTCCAATCTCCAATTCCCCTTCAACCAGATCACCTTCGAACATTCCTTTTTTAGCGCGACCTTTCCCTAAAGCTTTTTGTAATTGCTCTGGTGAAGCACCCTCTTGATAAAGTGCTTTGATCTTTTGGTAAAATGGGTTTTTAAGTAAACGAACGGGGGTTAATTCTTTTAAAGTCAATTCGGTATCGCCTTGTTTTGCCTCAACAACCGCTTGCTTAAAATGATGGTGTGAAGAAGCTTCGTGAGTAGCTACAAAACGGGACCCTACTTGAACCCCATCGGCTCCCAAAACCAGTGCCGCTAGCATTGCTTCTCCAGAGCCAATACCACCAGCAGCAATCAACGGAATATTGATTGCTTTCTTTACTAAAGGGATTAGTGTCATTGTTGTAGTTTCCTCTCTTCCGTTGTGTCCACCGGCTTCAAAACCCTCTGCTACAATGGCATCTACACCACAATCTTGAGCCTTAAGGGCAAATTGGACCGAACTTACTACATGAACTACAATACAACCGTGTTCTTTTAAAAATGAAGTCCAAATCTTAGGATTGCCGGCAGCCGTAAAAACAACGGGTACTTTTTCAGCTACGATCACCTCCATCAATTGATCCACATCGGGATAAAGTAAGGGTACATTGACCCCAAAAGGTTGAGAGGTAGCAGCTTTACATTTTTGGATATGTTCCCTCAAAACCTCAGGATACATAGATCCCGCACCAATCAGTCCGAGACCTCCTGTATTGCTTACAGCAGAAGCCAGTCGCCAACCGCTTGCCCATACCATTCCAGCCTGAATGATGGGATATCGAATCCCAAAAAGTTTTGTGATTCGATTTTCAATCATAAAAATTGATCCACACTTTTGTAAGCATCAATTACGGCTTGCTCTCCTTCTTTTCCGGATATACTATTTCCGTGTTCCATTCCTAGAATCCCATCAAACCCACGAGAGTGAATGTATTTAAAGACATTGGTGTAATTGATCTCTCCCGTAGTAGGTTCCTTACGTCCCGGATTATCCCCAATTTGAAAATAGCCTATTTCGTCCCAACATTTCTCAATATTAGGAATCAAATTCCCTTCTTGAATTTGTTGATGATAGATGTCAAATAAAATTTTGCAAGAAGGCGAATTGACTGCTTTACAAATTTCATATGCTTGCGGACTCTCAGACAAAAACAGTCCCGGATGGTCCCTAAAATTTAGAGGTTCCAATACCATGACAATCCCATGGGGCTCCAGTAAAGCTGAAGCTTGTTTTAAACTTTCTATTACGTGAGCGGTTTGATATGCCATGTTTTGGCGAAGATCTACATGACCAGGTACTACGGTCATCCATTGAGCATTGACACGTTTGGCAACAGGAATGGCTTTTTTGATATCGACTAAAAATTCATCCCTCAGAGTTTGATCACCACTGGCTAAATTGGGTTTTTGCCAGTAAATTTTATGGGCAACAAAAACTCCCATTCGCATTCCACGTTTTTCCATGGTCTGCGCCATTTTCTCTTGGAGGGCAACATCCCGATCCCTCATTCCATTGTCTTCAAAAGCAGTAAATCCTTGATCGGCCATAAAATTCAGTTGATCGATGGGATCCCTTCCTGCATGATTCCGAAACATTCCCAGATGAGGTGCATAGGGTAAGTTAAAACGGTAATTGGATTCCGTATTTACTTCTTTAGCAAAAGCAGAAGAACCCGATAAAAAACCAAGACTGGTTGCTCCTACAAGTTGTGCAAAGTTTCTACGATTCATCTTAAATAAATTTCGTTTTTCCGGGTGTTGGAATTGGATAGTTTCCATCGACATTAGGCGAAGAAGGTGGAATACTGTCCCAAGTAAGGGATTCCGGCATTAGCTGTAATTGTGAATTTAATGCCTCTTCCCATGTAATCTTTTTACCTGTATAAGTTGCCATTCTGCCTAATATAGCGGATAAGGTGCTTTTTGCCCCATTTTCTGCATCGGCAATAACTCCCCCATTGCGTATAGATGCAAAAAGTTTATCGTGTTCTACTTGATACGGATTGGGATCTTCACCCCATTTTTTAGGATATTTGTAGGAAACCGTTCCTTCTAAGTCTGTAATTTCACCACGTCCTATTTCAACACTCCCTTTTGTGCCTTGAAAAACTTCATCTACTCGACTCATCGTTCCAGGAATATGGCGACATTGGCTGGCTATTACGGCACCACTTGCATAGGTGAATTCCACAAAATGATGATCAAAAATCTCACCGTGGTCTTTTCCATTTCGGACTTGACGTCCCCCCATTCCTTGAGCAGAAATTGGATAGTCCCCTACAAACCAATTGGCTACATCAATATTATGGATATGCTGTTCTAAGATATGATCTCCACACAACCAATTGAAATAATACCAATTTCGCATTTGATATTCCAATTCACTCTGACCTGATTTTCTTTTTTTAACCCAGACTCCTGCATCGTTCCAATAGACCTGGCCACTTCTAATTTTACCGATTGCTCCGGCGTCAATTTTTTGTTTTAATTCAATGTATTTAGATTGATAGTGACGTTGCAGTCCTACTACAACATTTAATTTTTTCTGTTTGGCAATTTTAGCAGTCTCCAAAACTTTTCGAATTCCTACTGGGTCAGTCGCCACGGGTTTCTCCATAAAAACATGCTTGTCATTGGCAATTGCATATTCAAAATGATAGGGTCTAAATCCTGGAGGAGTTGTAAGGATAACTACATCTGCCATATCAATCGCTTTCTTATACGCATCAAATCCCACAAATCGATTTTTTTCTTGAACATTGATTACTTTTTCACCTTCAAAATGTTCTGTAATTCCTTTGAGACTTCGTTTGATTCGATCGTCAAAAGCATCTGCCATGGCAACCAATTCTACATTTTCATCTGCGGTAAGTGCTTGAACTGCAGCTCCTGATCCTCTACCCCCACAACCGACTAAAGCCAATTTTAATTTTTTTTCTGCATGGACATGAGCCA
Organism: Flavobacteriaceae bacterium; assembly: GCA_038108035.1. Classification (GTDB taxonomy): domain Bacteria; phylum Bacteroidota; class Bacteroidia; order Flavobacteriales; family Flavobacteriaceae; genus MS024-2A. The sequence goes on along the minus strand of JAYNHN010000046.1, from coordinate 543 downwards.
TCCCTTCTACAGCCATCGGTACCGTTAATAAAGCACCTGTTGCCATAGCAGTTTTCTGGACAAATGATCTTCGAGACTGTCCTTTTTCTTTCTGCTTTTCATTCTTGTTAGTCATAATTCTGATTTGTTTTTATTTGTTTGTTATTATTTTAATCGGATTCGTAACTCCAGTATTTTTTTTGATCCTCAACGGAAGGGACTTCAACGGGACGAACTACTCGAAAACCAACAAAAGGAGCATCTGTATGCCACCATTTACTTTTTGGTATTTGGGGATCTCTCTTTTTCCATTTTTTTGATGAGGGTCTTCGAGCAGCGGACCTCAATCGGTTGGGTGAATCCATCCATGAACCCCCTCTGACTACTCTGGGATAGGTTTTGATTGCTTGATTTAGGGGATTTTCAACCTCATCAGCGCGCTTGGAATAGGCCGTTGCAACATATTGATCCAAGGTCCACTCGGCTACATTTCCATGCATATCATACAATCCCCAGGCATTGGGCTTTTTAGTCCCTACTTTTTGGTATTGATCACCACTATTC
>JAYNHN010000045.1:0-13426 GCA_038108035.1 Flavobacteriaceae bacterium | reverse complement strand
ACTCCCTGAAAACCCTAGTGCATTCCAATCGTTCCATATTTGGGTATACTTCTTTGATAATGCTTCCGGATCTTCTGAAAATTCGGTTGCTTTGACTTTTTCAATAAAAGCTGTTTTTTGATTTTGATAGGATTCTTGCTCAGGAGAGAGACGTTGATATCCCGACTTTAAACGATCAAAAAATAATTTATGATGATCCGAAAATTCTTTCCAAAGTTTGTTGTCTAGTTTTCTTGGGACAAAACCGATACTTTTCCATTCTCTCTGAATGTCTTTCATTTCTTGAGCTCTCGTGTCCCAGTTTTCACTCTCTATGATCTCAAAGGATCGAGTGATCAATACCTTTTTGGTATCAATATTTCTGTTGTACTCTTGTTTTTGCTGTTTGTAAAAGATATTTTTAGCATTCATGAATTTACGCCCCAAATCTCGAAATTCTTGCCAAGTACTTTTACTGTCTTTGGCAGGGACATATCCAATGGCTTTGAATTGCTCTCGAAGTTCATTGAATTTTTTGATGGCATTTTGCCAAGCCTTGTGATTTTGGAGAGGGGTATCTCCAAGGGTTTTCATTTCAGTGAGTAGAGCTATTTTTTTAGAAAGATTTTCTTTCATAGCACCTACCATATCTTTTTGATAGGCCTGACGCTTAGCTTGAATAATTTTGGAAGCATTTTGAAAACGGGTCCAGAGTGCTTCTCGATGTTCCTTGGCTACGGGTCCTAGGTCGTTTTTCCAAAGTTGGTGTAGGGTGTTTAAATCCCGACTCGCTTTCAGAACATTAGGATGGTCTTGAAGAGCCTCAGCTTGTTCAATGATTTTTAGTTTTTCCTCGTAATTATGTTTAAAATCCAGTTCTCTTAGCTCTCTATTGAGGTGTAGAAAGTCATAAAAACGTTCTACATGGTGCTTGAAGGTTTCCCAAAGGTTCTGACTTTCAGAACGGGGTACTTGTCCGGTGTTGTACCAACTCTCTTGAAGGGTACGGAAGGTCTTGTAGGTAGTATTGATATTTTCATCCACATTAATGAGGTTTTTTATTTCATCAATGATGGCTCTTCTTCGTTCAAGATTTACTTTATGAGAGGCTTCTTGTTCTTTATAATGGGCTCTTCTTTTTTTACGGTAATCGTACCCGAGTTGATCAAATTGTTTTTTGTATTCAGGTTTGTAAAAGAAATCAATTTCGTTTCCCCCTTGTTCAAGAAAAGTTTTTTTTTGAGTTTCTAAGTCTTTTCGAAATTTGTTTTCAAATACTTGGTTTGCCTTTTGAATTTGCTTGTGATTTTTCAACCATTGCTCCTGAGTTGTGATTTTCTCATACATTTGGATAAAACCCTCCATGTTCATAGATTCAAAATCTATTTCTTGAGCTTCTTCTTTGGTTGGTTCCTCTTTGGAATCTGTTTTTGCTTCTAGTTCGGAAGGCTCTGAATCGGAATCATTATTATTTTCCGGTTTTTCGGATACTTCATTTTTTTCTTTTTCCTCTGCGGATGTAGAAATTTCCTCTTTGGGTTCCTCGGGTTGCGCTATCGAGTCGTCTTTAGCTTCCACGAGCTCTCCCTCCTCGCTTTTTGCTTTGGAACGTGGCTTTATCTGGTCAATATCAGTTATAGGTTCCTTTTGCTTTTTTGAGGCTTCTGTATTTTGCGGCTCTTGGTTTTCCTCCGCACTAGGTCGTATGGTTTGATCTTCCATCATAAGTTAAGTAATGATACAAATAATATACATTTTTTTGAATTCTAAAAATAGAATTTCCTAAAATTACTCATTGATTCCAAAGTTGCCATGCTTTTTCAGCTTGAAATATCAGCATTTTATAGCCATTTGACGAACTGGCTCCCTTTTCTTTTCCTAATTTCATAAAGGTCGTTTCCTCAGGATTATATATGAGATCAAAGAGAAAATGTTGAGAATTGACCAAATTATACGGAAGGGAAGGTCGCGCTTTGGTATTTGGAAAGGTTCCCAACGGGGTGGTATTTATAATCAAGTCGACTTGGTTTAGGATATTAGCGTTAAGATCGGTATAGTTTAATTGTCCATCTCTTGGATTTCTAGAAACAAAAGTATGATTGCAATTTAGTTGTTCTAAGACGTACTTTACTGCTCCCGAAGCTCCTCCTGTACCGAGTATCAATGCATTTTCTGGTGTGTAGCTCATAGATTCGAGTACTGCTTTTTTAAATCCTACATGGTCTGTATTATGACCTGTTGTATTCCCTTTTTTGTCCCAAACAATCGTGTTGACGGCTCCTATAGATTGTGCCTCTTGGCTAATGTTATCTAGAAAAGGAATGATTTCTTTTTTGTAAGGAATGGTTACATTGAGTCCGGCGGGTAGGGGATTCATTTGAAGGATTTCCTTGAATTGGTCAATAGTTTTCAGATCAAAATTATCGTAACTACAGTTGCTAAGACCTTCTTTTTTAAATTTGGATGAAAAATAATTTCTAGAAAACGAGTAATCAATGTTTTTTCCGATGAGTCCGAACACTCTTTTTTTTTCTTTTTTTGTCATAATAATCTAAAACGAGTAATAAAGCGATTCCTAAAATAATGGCCCATAGTACTGCATAGGTATTTAATTTACTGAAATCAGGTAAAAGATAATTATAGTTTGCCAATTGAGGGTTACCGACACTATTTTTTAAAATGACTCCTTCCGAGTCGTACAAAAATACTTTTGATTTCCAAGGCCAGACCAATCGCAAGGTGCCGGCTATAAAACCAATAATAGTTGCAAGGGTTATCTGCGGATATTTTTCCAGTACCCATTTGATCATATTGGAAAATACAACTAATCCAAACAGGGAACCTAAAGTAAAGACCCCTACAATTATTAACAGTTTGTAGGTTTGATCATTCATGGATTGAATGTCCAAAAATAAACCCTCAGAAAGTACTTTAAAAAGTGCATTTACCGCATCGACCAATAGCAAATTGTAATTTCCCAGAATGAGTAAGAGAAAGGAGCCCGACAGTCCAGGTATGGTCATTCCCGAGACACTAATCATTCCACAAAAGAAGACAAATAATAATTGGTCGTTTTCAGTTATTGGTTTGACAAAACTAAGACTTAGTCCGGCGGATAAACCCATTAATAAAAAGAGCATTGTTGATTGATTCAATGTATTAATTTGTTTAATAACAAGATACAATGAGGCAACGATCATTCCTAAAAAGGCACCTATAACCACCGGCTCGTTACCTTTTAGGGCAATATCTAAGAGAAGAGAAACACTAAAATAACTAATGATGACTCCTCCAAAAAGTAAGCAAAGAAACGTTCCATTTATGTAGTCCCAAAAGGATTTGAAACGTCCGTTTACAAGAAACCGAATGGCTTTTAAATTAAGATGCTGAAAGGAATAAATTAGCTCTTCATAAAAACCTCCCACCAATGCAACAATTCCTCCTGATACACCCGGTACTTTGTTGGCCGCTCCCATCGCAATACCTTTAAAGATCAAGAAAAATTTTTCCTGGATACTTCTTTTGTGTGCTTTACCCCTCATTTTTGATTCGGTTCTTGCTTCGTTCCATCAGAAAAAGAATTCCAAATCCAAAGACCATAATGATAATCGCTTTAATGGTCTGAGGAGAATCACCCTGAAATTGACTGGGTAGAACAGCTACGGTTTTTTCAATTTTTGCAGATGTGTTTGAAAGAATTTCATTTTGCCATGGCCAAACCTTGTGAATCGCTCCAATCATCAGCCCTATTAAAACAGCCATAATTTGTTGAGGATGCCTATTCAATAACCAAGTCAAAAATTTGGCAAATACTTTCAGTCCAGTGAGAATTCCTAGAATAAAAACACCCAAGACCGTTGCGATACTGATAAAGTGATCCATATCAAACGAAAAAAATAAATCTTGTGCTTGGCGTACATTGGATAGGATGGTTTGATACACGCCCATTATAAATAGGATATAAGCCCCAGATAGACCTGGTAATATCATTGCCGAGATTCCAATAAATCCAGAGAAGAAAAGATACCATAAACTTATTTCATTTTGACCGCCATTGAGCTGGGTAATGGTAAATGATATCAAAGCACCCAATAGCAAATAGAGGAGGGTGTGTACTGATACTTTTAATTCTGTTCTGGCAAGATAAACGATACTTGCAACAAGAAGACCAAAGAAAAAAGACCATAACCCAATAGGTTCATTTAAAATCAACCATTCCAATAAACGTGAGAAAATGAGAACACTGGTAACAATTCCTCCAAAAACAGCAAGTAAAAAAGAACCGTTGAGTTTTTTCCATACCGCAGAAAAACCCTCTTTTTGAAATAATTTTAAGGTACTCCAAGATACAGCATTAATACTTTCTAATAGTTCCCTATAGATCCCTGTAATTAAGGCAACCGTTCCTCCTGAAACTCCGGGGACTAGGTCTGCAACTCCCATTAGCATTCCCTTGAGATAAATGAATAAATAACGCATGTTATTGGTTAGTGATTTAAATGAATAAGATGGAATCCAATAAGATTATTTAAACCCTTGGTTTCAAAATTTTTTCCAATTTAGGGAAAAGTTGCAATAAAGCATAGGCTTCAGTTCTAGAAATTGTCTGAGGGTCTAAGAAATAAATTCCTTCAATTTCGTTTTTAAGGTAAAAAGCACAGCCCCCAATCCGATATTTTAATTCATTACTTTCCGGTAAAAGCTCGAATGCGGACTTTGAAATCTCATATGCCTTTTGAAAATTTTCTAGCAAGAGATATAGATCAATTTGTTTCAGAAGGATAGGCAGTTCGTAATATCCCAAATCAATTACTTTTTGATAGGCATCAATCGCTCTTTGTTTTTGAGTTAAATGTTCGTGTAGTTCGGCTTTTTTGATCCAAAGAATTTTAGAATCTCCATTGGCTTCCAGAGCATTTTTTAAGCAAATAAGCGTTGCGGAATATTTTCTTTGATCCATAAGATGATCAATTAAAGATTCCCAACTATTTTCATTTGAAGGTTCCAATTTAACAGACTTCTGGTAGAATAGTTGAGCCAAATTTAAATTTCCCAATTGACCATGACACCTTCCGATTCTGTGATAAATAAAAGCACTGGGTTCAGAAGTACTTAGAGCAATTTCATAATTTTCTATCGCTTCGTTTATACGTCCAATACCTTCTAAGATTTTCCCTTTTTCGATATAGGCTCCAGCAAAGGAATCATCGCATATGATTGCAAAATCATAGGCGGATATGGCCTCTTTCGTCTTTCCAATTTTATTTAGAATTTTACCCAATTGATGCCAAGCCACTTCACAATAAGGATCGTATTCTAAAACCAGATTGAGTGATTGAATGGCTTCTTCATCCTCGTTGAGTTGGTCGTAGCAGTAAAGTAAATTGTAAAGAGAAGGGTAATCCTCCAGATTGTCCAAAAGGCAATTTTTAAAAAAATATTTTGCTTGCTCGTATTCTTCTGCTAACAGATGCTCCATACCTAATAAGTTCCAAATTTCTATAGGATCTTCTGAACGTTCTAGAGCAAGGTGTAATAATTCAATAGAAGCTTTATGATCTCCTTTTTTGGATGCAATTGTCGCTTTTTGAAGTGCTATTTCCTCATTTTGTGGGACTAATTTTTCAATGTAATTCAACAGATCCAATGCGAAATCAAATTTTTCGTCCAAAATAAAAACTTCGCTTTGTAAGAGCATCAATTCAAGATTGGAGGGATGTTGTTTGAGTCCCATTTTGAGAGCTTTTTTGGCGAGTTGATTGTCACCCAGACCCATATAGTGTACTACGATGTCTTCAAACTCTTGGGCATCAAAAAAATAAACCTGATTGGTTTTGAGCATCTGCTCAAATTTGTTGATCGAAGATCGAGTTTCTTCCGAATTAAAATTCAGCATAAGTGGATTCTGATTACAAATTTAAAGTTACTGACTGGTCTTATGAAATTTTGCAACTGCAGGTATTGTTTTTAACAAAATAATTAACATTTTAGGATTCTAAACCTCGTCCAATACCGAGCGTAAAATAGCACATCCTTTTTTGATTTCATTTTCACTAATAGTTAGGGGTGGAGAGATTCGAATGGCTCTTTTTTCCCACAATAACCAAAACAACAACAATCCTTTTTCAATGCATTTTAAGACGATTTCATTGGCGATCTCTGGTGTTTCTAGAATAGGTGCGAGCATTAAACCTGTTCCACGAATACTTTTTATTTTAGGGTGCTTCAACTGCTCCCTAATCAGACTTTCTTTGGATTGAATTTGAGCCATTAGCTTTGAATCTCGAATTTCTCGCAAGGTAGCAAGACAAGCTGCGGCGACCACTGGATTTCCTCCAAAGGTCGTAATGTGTCCCAGTTTGGGTTGGTCTTCAAGTACATGCATTAATTGTCGCGAAGCGGTAAAGGCTCCAACGGGCATGCCACCACCCATACCCTTTCCCATTACGACAATATCTGGGTTGACATCAAAATTTTCAAAGCCAAAAAAACGACCCGTACGTCCAAAACCGGGTTGGATTTCATCGAGGATTAAAAGTGCTCCTACTTGTTTGCAACGTGCTTTTACTTTCTTAAGATAATTATTTTCTGGAAGGATAAAGCCGGCTCCACCTTGAATCGTTTCTAATAAAACGGCTGCTGTTCGTTGGGTAATTTGACTGAGATCATCTTCTGAATTAAATCGGATCAAACGGGTATCGGGTAATAGTGGACGGTAGCCCATTTTTTGGTGTTCGGAACCCAATAAACTCAGGGAACCGTGAGTACTTCCGTGATAGCTGTTTACAGCTCCAATCAGTTCACTTCTCCCCGTGGCTCGCTTGGCTAGTTTTAATGCTCCTTCAATTGCTTCAGTACCTGAATTGGTCAAATAAACGGACTCATGATTTTTGGGAAGTAAATCGATTAATTCTTTGGAGAGTCTTACTGCTGGTTCTTGTGCAAATTCGCCATAAACCATGACGTGCAGGTATTTTTTACTTTGCTTGCGAATGGCAGAAACTACTTTAGGATGAGCATGTCCTAGGCTACATGCTGAGACCCCTGCCACAAAATCAAGGTATTTTTTTCCTGAGGTGGCGGTTAGGTAACTTCCTTTGGCTTTTTTAATACTAATACCTAAGGGGTGAGGGGTTGTTTTAGCTTGATACTTTAAGAAATTTTCTTTTAGTGAATCCATCACTGATAGTCTTCTTTTGATTCTTCAATCGGCTCTTCCGGAAATTTAAATTTTAAAATTTCAGGAAATTGTTCTGCTTTATCCTCCTCATCAAAAAGATCTTCAACAGTGTTTGGGCGTTCTTCTTTCCGCCAAGCAAAACCTTTTAAGGTTCTTTCATTTTCGGGTAATTCATCCTCTGGATAAACATTTCCAGTAGGGGTTACCAAAAAGGTAATGTCATCAATTTGTCCCGCTATAAATTTCATTTTGAGTGCACTGCAAGTGGTTTTATCAATTCCAATGAGTTCCAAATCTTCATCATTGTAGAGATAATATACCATCTCAGTATTTTTGGTAATGACAATATTATCCAGCTTTCCTTCTAAAAAGACTCCGTCGAGCAGTCCCCCTTTAATTTGTTGAAATCCATCTTCGCTTAAAGTATCTTTTTCAATAATAAATACATTTCCAGTAATTTTTAAAGAATCTAATTTCTTCGTTTTTTGATTGGATAGAAGAAGGATTTTATCTCCAGACATTTGACTTTGATCAAACCACAAAACAGGATTTCTTTTGTTTCGATCGGCTTCGGTAAATATTTGTTCTTCTTGTTTGGTAAGGGGTTTACGCAGTAACTTGGTCAAGCCAATGGATTCATCAAGGTACAAAGAATCCGATCGACCTCGAATGTCACTTTTCAGGATACGAACATCGTAGTAGCCGCGTAAAATCCTTTTTTCTTCTGGACCCGTTGCCACTAGGGTATCTGCATGAATGAATAAGGAATCTTGATCAACAATATTAACAGCCAGTGCTCTTCGGGTAATAATTGCGGAGTCCTTAGCTTTAAAAATTTCTCCGTAATGACCTGTTATAATTGAATTATTCAAAGAGTCTACGATACTGATATTTTTGGTTGCAGCAGCATAATCGCGTTCACTCTCGAAGTAAAGGCTGTCTCCTTTGATTATTTTGTTATCGTAAAAAAGGGTTGCATTTTTTTTAAAAATACCTTTTTCACGTTCCAAATCGTAAAAACCACGCTCACAAAGAATGGTATAAGTGGCTCCTTTGATTTTTGACTGTCCGTATAGGTAAGCTTGATTGAGTTCAGTATAATAATCTAACTGTTCCGAGTTAACAATGTATTCCGGGTTGTTAATGGTGACGTTGGAAATAAAACGATACTTCTTTTGATTCATAAAGTAGGTTCCTTGATTGCTAGTCAGGGTACTGGCACTGTCAATAATTACACCTTTGGTGTTATAAAATGCTTTTTCATTAACCCGATCCAGATTTAATTTATCGGTTTTTAGGGTCATATCTGGGCGTTTGAGCTTGACTCCTCCTCTAGCTATTGCCGTCTTGCTTTTTCCATCGTATTCAATCGTTTTGCAGGTCATTCGTAAACTATCTCCCTGAGTAAAAACTACTTTACCTATTGCTTTAAAATAATTATCCTTTGAATAAAAATAAGCTTGATCCGATTCGATTAGTGCTCCCTCATGAAAGAGTTTTACTCTTTTCTCTTTGGATTTAAAAAGAATATTGGCTCCTGGGAAACGTTCTTGGTTTTGGGTTGAACCGCCAGCTTGCCTAATTTCAATTATTTTTGAATCCTGAGCGGTCAATGAATGTACTGAAAGACTACAAACAGAAAGGAGAAAAAAAAAAAATTGTAGTCGCATAATCAATGCTGTAATTATCTGAAAATGGTTTGTTTTCTGTTAGGTCCTACGGATACAATTTTGATGGGGGTCTCCAGTGCCTTTTCTAGGTAATCAATATATGCTTGAAAGTTGTCAGGGATTTCAGAGGCATCGGTCATTTGTGTCAGATCTTGCTTCCATCCGGGAAGCTCTTCATAAATGGGTTCTATATCTTGTGAAGAGACATCGTAGGGCATGTAATCCATTCTGCCTTTTTTTGTCCGGTATGCCACGCAAACTTTCAAACTTTTAAATCCGGAGAGTACATCTCCTTTCATCATCATTAGTTGGGTTACTCCATTAATTTGTATAGAATATTTAAGTGCTACTAAGTCCAGCCATCCACAGCGTCTTGAGCGCCCTGTAGTAGCACCAAATTCGTTCCCCACACGTCCCATGGTTTCTCCAACTTTATCAAATAACTCAGTGGGGAAGGGACCACTACCCACCCGGGTAGTATAGGCTTTAAAAATCCCAAAAACTTCTTTGATTTTGTTGGGAGCAATTCCCAAACCGGTACAAGCACCGGCTGCTGTAGTAGTTGAAGAGGTTACGAAAGGGTAGGTGCCAAAATCAACATCCAATAAGGAGCCTTGAGCACCTTCTGCTAATATTCTTTTTCCTGCTTTTTGAGATTCTGTTAGGTATTGTTCGCTATCCACTAATTCAAAACCTCTTAAAATTTCTACACTCTCAAAAAACTCTTTTTCTAGACTTTTAAAGTCAAATTCAACGGAGGATTTATAACTTTTAAGCATATCCAAATGCTTTTGAGTCAGTCGTTTGTATTTTTCTTCCCAGTTGGAGGCAAGAATATCGCCGACACGAATACCATTTCTTCCGGTTTTATCCATATAAGTGGGGCCAATACCCTTCAAGGTAGATCCGATTTTTGCCTTTCCTTTGGCAGCTTCGGAAGCGGCATCCAGTAAGCGATGAGTGGGAAGAATTAAGTGTGCTTTTTTAGATATTAATAATTTGTTTTTAAAGTCTATGTGATAGGGTTTTAGATTTTCAATTTCTTGATTAAAAATCACGGGGTCAATCACCACACCATTCCCAATTAAATTAACAGCGCTGGGATGAAAAATACCCGATGGAATGGTATGTAGCACATGCTTATTCCCTTCAAACTCTAAAGTGTGACCTGCATTGGGTCCTCCTTGAAATCGAGCGATTATATCATAGGAAGAAGTTAGAACATCCACTATTTTCCCTTTTCCTTCATCTCCCCATTGGAGTCCAAGTAGTAAGTCTACCGTCATTTATTTAGGATTTTTTTTGGTACCGTAAAAGTATAATGAGTGTTTGTGAATTTCCACATCAAATACCTCTTCTATTGTTTTTTTGATTTGCTGTATTCTGGGATCACAGAATTCTTTTACTTCGCCAGAGTCAGTTAGTATGATGTGATCGTGTTGATGGTCAAAATAGGATTTCTCGTATTGGGCTTGATTTTTACCAAATTGATGCTTGCGAACCAACCCACATTCGAGAAGGAGCTCAATCGTATTGTATAGAGTAGCTCTACTTACTCGATAATTTTTATTTTTCATTTTGATATATAAAGATTCAATATCAAAATGCTCTTTACTATCGTAGATTTCAAAAAGGATTGCAAAACGCTCGGGCGTTTTACGATGTCCTTGTTGGTCCAAGAAGTTTATAAAAACATCTTTAACAATCTCCTGATTTGATTTTTCGCTTACCATAATGGATTGCAAAGATAAGGATTAAGTAGAATTATTCACGTACAATTTTATCAATGCCGTTTACTTTGTATAAATTTTGAACCAATTTATTTAGAACAGATTTGTTGGGAACACTGACATGAATCACTCCGGTAAAATAATTATCCTCAGTATCAAAATTAATTTTGTTAATATTTACATTTTGATCGTTCGAAATAAGACGTGTGACCTCGTTTACAAGACCCTTTTTGTCAATTCCTGAAAGTTTTAAAAAAGCATTGTATTCTTCTGTAGAGGAATCGACCCACTTTGCATTAATAATCCGGTATGCAAAATTAGACTGTAAAGATAGGGAATTGGGGCATTCTTTGTGGTGCACTTTGATTCCCTCGTTTACGGTTATAAAACCAAAGACTGCATCGCCTGGAATGGGATTACAGCAATTGGCAAAACTGTGGGCTAAGGGTTCTTTTTCTTTCCCGAATACCAGTTTGTCGTATTTTTCGACAATTTCATCGTTATTTACCCTAGAATTTGGGGTATTATTTCGGATTCTTTTCTTGAAAAAGTTTAATAAACTGTTATGGTATTCACTTGCAAAATCTTTTAATTTTTTGTTGTCAAGTGAACCAATACCCACACGATAATATAAATCAAGACTCGATTGAAATTTAAAATATAGCAACATTTTCTGGATGGTCTTATCGTTTATGGAAATTTTGAGTTGTTTTAACTTGCGTCTTAAAATTTCCTTTCCTTCCTCAGCCCGTATTTTTTTCTCTTCATTAAGGGAGGATTTTATGATGGATCGAGCTCTGGAAGTAATAACAAAGTCCAACCAGTTTTTTGAGGGTTTTATATTTTCTGAGGTAATAACTTCAATTTGATCTCCACTTTTTAAAACTTTGCTTAAGGGAACTAGGTGGTCGTTTACTCTAATTCCACGTGTTTTTTTTCCTACATCGGTATGAATGGCAAAGGCAAAGTCCAGTGCTGTTGCTCCTTGTGGGAGCGATTTTAAATCCCCTTTAGGTGTGAAGACAAAAATTTCTTCTGCGTATAGATTGAGTTTAAAGTCTTCAACAAAATCCACAGCATTGCCTGTGTTGTTTTCCAAAACCTCCTGAAGTCGATTGAGCCAATTTTCGATCCCAATTTCCTTTTGGTTCCCTTGTTTGTATTTATAGTGCGCAGCATATCCTTTTTCAGCAATTTCATGCATACGATTGGATCGTATTTGAATTTCTACCCATTTGTTTTCGGGTCCCATAACGGTTATGTGCAATGCTTCATACCCATTAGATTTTGGGGCAGAAATCCAGTCTCGGAGTCGAGTTGGGTTGGGTGTAAAATGATCGGTAACGATAGAGTAAATTTTCCAAGCTAAAAACTTTTCTTTGTTTCTATTTCCATCATACACAATCCGAATTTCAAATTTTTCATAAACTTTATAAAAATTTATATTATTAGCTTGAATTTTTTTGTGAATTGAATGAATCTATTAAATCCTTCCCTTGATGGTATATTTTAAGCGTTCTTTATTGAGTTGTTGAGACAAAAATCTGGAAAAAGACTTAATATAAGAGTCTTGCGATTCCTTGCTTTCTTCAATCTTATCTTTTATGGATCGATAACGTTGGGGTTCGGTGTATTTTAAACTTAAATCCTCTAATTCAGTTTTTACATTGTATAAACCGATTCGATGAGCTAAGGGTGCGTAGATATAAAGAGTTTCGGAGGCAATTTTGACCTGTTTGTATTCGGGCATTGCATCCATGGTTTGCATATTATGCAATCGGTCGGCAATTTTAATGATGATTACTCGAACATCATCGTTTAGGGTAAGGAGCATTTTTCTGAAGTTCTCCGCCTGTAAGGAGATATCTTTATCTTTTTTAAGACTCGAAATTTTGGTGAGGCCGTGAACAATTTTTGCTACGGTATTACCCATCATTTGTTCAATGTCCTGAAGAGTAAACGGGGTGTCTTCCACTACATCATGGAGCAAGGCAGCGGCTATGGAAGTGGCATCAAGACCAATTTGTTGGGCTACAATCTTAGCAACGCTGATGGGATGAAAAATATAAGCTTCTCCTGATTTTCTTCTTTGATTGCTGTGAGCTTCTACTGCTGTGTCAAAGGCTAGCCGGATCAATTTTTTGTCAGCATCGGTTAGGGTTTGATAACTAATGCGCAACAACTCCTTGTATTGCTTGGCGATTTCTTTATTTTCTATTTCTGGATCTATGATCATCCGAGTTTATAATCCTCCTTAAAATATTATATTTAATTAAGGCTTTTTTTATGCCTTATTGCTTCATACATCAAAATCCCTGCCGAAACGGATAGATTTAGAGAATCTATTGATTTATCCATTGGAATTATTAGATGTTGGTCCGTATTTTCAAGCCATTCTTTATTCAATCCTGTACTTTCAGTTCCCATAACCACTGCGCAGGGTGGGGTGTAGTCAAATGTATCATATGGAATTGCATCTGGGTGTAACGCAGCGGTAGCGATTTGAAATTGATTTTTTCTTAAAAATGATACGACTTGTTCAGAAGTTGCTATGGCCGTAGGCATTAAAAATTGACTTCCCAGACTGGATCGAATGCTATTGGGATTGTAGAAATCCGTTTTGGGGTTGGCGATTAACACTGCATCCATTTGAGCAGCGGTAGCTGTACGGTATAAAGCACCGATATTCCCTGGTTTTTCGGGTGCTTCCAAAACCAAAATCAACGAATCTCTATCTATTTTGAGCTTAGATAATTCATGTGTTTTACTATGACTAATTGCCAAAATCTTTTCAGATCCTGAGCGTATACTGAGTTGTTGAAAAACGGCAGACGAAACACTATTAATCCTATATTTAGTTATTTTAT
>JAYNHN010000044.1:7869-13617 GCA_038108035.1 Flavobacteriaceae bacterium | reverse complement strand
GGTTTTCCCATCTGCTTTACCTGCAAGTGCTTTTGATGCCATACCCATTACTTTTCCCATGTCTTTCATTCCACTAGCTCCCGTTTTTGAAACAATATCCTCTACCGCATTCTGAACGGCTTCTTCGCTAAGCTGCTCCGGTAAAAAGGCAGCAATAATTTCCGCTTGTTTCTCTTCTGGTTCTGCCAAGTCCGGACGATTTTGCTTTCTAAAAATAGCTGCACTGTCTTTTCGCTGCTTAACCAATTTTTGCAAAAGTTTAATCGCCTCTTCATCTGGAAGGTCACTGCCTCCACCAGAAGCTGTTTGTAGCAGTAAAACCGCTGATTTGATGGCTCGTAAAGATTCTAACTTTATCGCGTCTTTTGCACGCATCGCATCTTTTATTTCCTCTGTTAAATTACTTAATACACCCATATTTATTTTTTATTTAGTCTACATTATCATGCAAAAATGAATTATTAGATCGTAAATGCAAGTCGTCTCCATCCTCATTAAGAGAAAGTCTTGAGGGGGCATCCGATTCTCGATTTTCTAGATCCAATCCCATACGCTTATAGGCTGGCTCACTTTCAATATCATTAATTCGTTGCAGTTGATGTTTAAATTTATGGTTAAATGCTTTGAGATGTTCTTTCCGCTTTTTACTCTGATTAGTGAGTGTTTCATCGATAGATTGATCAAAAGTATTACTCGCGGTTCTCGATTTATCCTGTTCAAGCTGATGATTTTTTTGTACAGTAGTTTCTACTTTTTCAAAAACGGATTCAGACTCCTTTCTTACCTCAAACTTTAGGTCCAAAGCCATTTCATCATGAACCTCAAATAAGGGTTGTTCTTCTTTAATAACGTTACTTTCCTCTATTGGAAGTTTATGAGATGAAACAGAATGTTCTTGCAAAGGTAATTCAAAGTCCAACTGAAATTGGCTAGTATGTTCAATCACCTCAGGCTCAATTACCTCTATTTCTGAAAGGATGGGAGTGATTTCATTGATGATAAACTCCTCTTCATCGGTGTTTTCTGTTGCCTTTCCCATTTCGGACTCAGTAGAAGTATTCTCTGTCTGTTCTTGGGTTCTTCTTTCCGTTTCCTTAGTATAAGGATCCATTTCAAAAAAGGTTTTCTCCTGTACATTGTCCAAAATCAAGTCTGAAGAATTCAATGCTTCTGTCTGAGAGTTTTCATCGGGGTCTTCTAGATTGTAAATTTCAAAAGGTTTTTCAGAAAAATCAAAGGCTTTAGACTCTTCTTGAGTGCTTTCCTCTTCAGAAGAAAATGCACTAGAGTTTATCGGATTGGCCTCAACACTTGAAGGCTCATTCTCTGGAGCTGTTGCTGTCTTAGGCTTTCGATCAGAAACAATTTCAAATCCCTCTACCTCTAAATCAAGAAGTAAATCACTCATTTCAATTAAAGGCTCGTTCTGTTTTTCAAAAGAGGATTCAAAATCAGAATCTGCTGACTTTACATTTCGATCAGAAATAGTTTCGTATTGAGAATCATTTGATGGTGTTTCAGGCTGCGGATCGCTCAAGTCATGTTCCATCTTTTGATCGTCTTCAAGGGTGTGAATGATCTTTCTAATCTCAGTGTTTGAAATTTCACTTTGCTGTTCTTTACCGAATCCTGTTGCGATAACCGTGACCGAAACTTCATTTCCTAAAGACTCATCTTCACCCACACCCATAATAATATTGGTGTGATTTCCTGCTTCGGTTTGAATAAAATCATTGATTTCACCTATTTCATCAATGGTAATTTCATCCGATCCGGAAACGATAAGAAGCAAAACATTTTTACAACCCGCAATTTTATTATCATTGAGTAGAGGAGAATCCAAAGCCTTCACAATAGCCTCCTGAGCACGATTGGAGCCGGATGCAGAACCCGAACCCATGATGGCAGTTCCCGAATTGGTTAAAACAGTTTTTGCGTCCTTTAAATCTATGTTTTGGGTATAGTGATGAGTTATTACTTCTGCAATTCCTCTAGCAGCGGTTGCTAAAACTTCATCCGCTTTTGCAAAACCTGCTTTAAAACCTAGGTTTCCATAAACTTCCCGGAGTTTATTATTATTGATAACAATCAAGGCATCTACCGATTCCTTAATTTTTTCCAATCCTTTTTGGGCTTGTTCCAGACGCAATTTACCTTCAAATTGAAAGGGCATGGTCACAATCCCAACGGTTAATATATCCATTGACTTAGCCATCTGGGCAATTACTGGAGCAGCTCCGGTACCGGTTCCTCCTCCCATTCCTGCCGTGATAAAAATCATCTTGGTCTGAGTCGATAAAATGGAATAAATTTCTTCTTGACTTTCTTGAGCGGCTTTGGCTCCAATATTGGGATTGGCTCCGGCTCCCAATCCTTCGGTTAAACTGGCACCTAGTTGTATTTTAGTGGGTACTCCACTCTCAGCAAGTGCTTGTGCGTCCGTATTACTAATTACAAAATCAACTCCCTTGATGCCTTGCTTGAACATATAATTAATGGCATTACTTCCTCCACCCCCAACGCCAAGCACTTTGATAACATTGCTTCTGTTTTTGGGTAAATCAAAAGTGATTTCTTTGTTTTCTTCTGGATTCATATCTTGATATAGTTATGCATTATCTAAAAATTCTTTTAATTTTTCTCCAAAACGATCCAAAATAGATTTTCGTTTTTTGTGTACCTCAGGAGCAAGAGGCTCTTTAACTGAATTTTCCTCAGCAACTTTTTCTGTCTCCTCAATCACTTCGTGATCAGTTGAATACTGCTCCAGTGCATTCATCAACAATCCGACAGCAGTAGCAAACAACGGACTTGATACCGTCTCTTGTGTATCACCGGCCAAATGTTCACTAGGATAACCTACCCGAGTATCCATACCCGTTATGTACTCAACCAATTGTTTGAGGTGCTTCAATTGACTTCCGCCACCGGTCAGGACAATCCCAGCAATCAGCTTTTTCTTTTGTTCGTTATGCCCGTAATTTTTGATCTCCATAAATACTTGTTCTATAATTTCTACAATCCGAGCATTGATGATTTTAGACAAGGTTTTTAATGAAATTTCTTTAGGATCTCTACCTCTCAGACCGGGAATAGAAACAATCTCCGTATCTCGATTTTCTCCAGGCCAAGCAGAACCAAATTTAATCTTTAATAATTCTGCTTGTTTTTCGATAATCGAACAACCCTCTTTAATATCCTCGGTAATTACATTACCGCCGAACGGAATCACGGCTGTGTGGCGAATGATCCCATCTTTAAAAATTGCCAAATCGGTGGTTCCACCCCCTATATCAATCAGGGCAACTCCCGCTTCTTTTTCTTCAAAACTGAGAACTGCTTCAGAGGAGGCAAGGGGTTCAAGGGTTATATTGGCCATATTTAAGCCTGCGCTTTTGATACATCTTCCAATGTTTTTGATAGACGAAACTTGTCCCACCACAACATGAAAGTTGGCTTCTAAACGTCCTCCATGCATACCAATAGGTTCTTTGATCTCGCCCTGACCGTCAACTTTGTATTCCTGAGGCAATACATGTATGATTTCTTCTCCGGGTAACATAACCAATTTATATACTTGTTGGATTAATTTTTGAATGTCTTCTTCATCGATAACTTCCTCTGGATTATCTCGAGTAATATAATCACTGTGCTGAATACTCCGAATGTGTTGCCCTGCGATTCCTACCACAACATCTTTAATCTCTTGACCGGAATTTGTTTTTGCGTCTTCAACAGCTTGTTGAATGGACTGGATCGTTTGGGTAATGTTATTGACTACCCCTCGATGGACACCCAAACTTTTGGATTTCCCCATACCAAAGATTTCCACTTTATTAAATTCATTCTTCTTTCCCACCAGGGCTACTATCTTGGTGGTACCGATATCGAGTCCGACTGAAATATTTTTCTGTTTCATAATTTAGGAAGTTGATGCTACTACTTGATTGGTATAGGTTAGATTAATTTTATTGTATCCTTTTAAACTGTCTTGTACTTTCTGAAATGCACAAAAGATTTTTAATTTTTCTATTTTTTCGCTTAGGGAAGTCGCTTTGCCCAAAATGACTTGAAATGGAAAGGATTTAAGCTGGATGCTGTATTGAGAATCCTGAAATGCAACATTTTTAAGTTCGTGCTTCAAAAACGGATCCGATAATAGTTTTTGAATCAACTCAGCAGCTCCTTGAACCGAAGAGGTCGTCACTTTCGAATTAAAAACCGGTAAATCTAACCCTTCAATCGGACTGAAGGGGAACAACATTCCATATCGATCCGCATAAAAAGAAGGAATCGAAGCGACTTGAAAAAGAGGAGTTCGTTCAGTTACTTGAAGAGAAAACACTCCCTCGGGAAGAATAAAAACCTCCGCATTTTCGATCTCAGGAATTTCTTCCATTTTACGTTCAAGCATATTCAAATCTAAAATATCTTTCTGCTGGAGTGAATCTTCAAGCAAATTTTGTGTTAACAATTTATTAACCAATGATGTATTCAAAAAACGAGGTGTATTGGTAAATATAATTGAGATTTTATCTGTTGTTCTGAGTTTATTTTTATGATTTGAAAACCAAAAAGTAAACCCCAGAAGAATACATCCAAAAGCAAAAAACAAAATGGAGCGATTTATTTTCATAGTGTGATAAATTGATTTTTAAATTTTTTTAATTCCAGTCCTATATCTCCAGCCCCCAGAAAAGCAAAAAGTGAAGCATCACTTAGATGAATTTCATTTGGAATATCCGATTTAGAAATTAATTTTTTGTGAGTATGATCTAAACTATCTAGCATTGAACGAGAACTCACCCCTGAGATCGGTTCTTCTCTTGCTGGATAAATATCCAGCAAAAGTACCTGATCGAAATCAGCCAAAACCGACACGAAGTCATCGAAGAAGTCTTGAGTTCGTGAAAAAAGATGGGGTTGGAAAATGATACAATTTTTATGATTTGGATAAAAGTTTTTTAAGGTATCTAAAACACTTTTAATTTCGGTAGGATGATGGGCATAATCGTCCACAATCCATTTACTATCCCATTCAAAAACATTCATTCTTCTATAGACACCAGGGAACGTTTTTAAGGCATCCAAAGCGATGATCGTAGAGATTTCAGCTTGTTCTGCAAGAGCCACAGCACATAAAGCATTTAAAATATTATGCATACCCAATTCATTGATTTCCACATTTTCAAAAAACCCTTTCGGAGTTTTTACTGAAAAAGAGTATCCTTTCTTTTTTTTCTTTATATCAGAAACCGAATAATCTGCGGCAGACTCAAAACCATAGGTTAAACCCGACAAAGGTAAGCCATAAGCCACCACCTTACTTTGACTGATTTGATTAGAAAATTGACGAAACGCTTGTTCAAATGCTTTGGTTGTTTTGTAAATATCCAAATGGTCCGCATCCATAGAAGTGATCCCTCCAATAGTAGGATTCAAATGTAAAAAGGAGCGATCGTATTCATCGGCTTCTACAATGATAAATTCATCTCCTTTATGGATTAAATTCGATTGTTGATCTGTAAAAAACCCCCCCAACAGAGAGGTGAATTTTTGATCAGAATAACTGAAAATATGAGTTAAAAATGCGGTTGTTGTGGTTTTTCCATGAGTCCCTGCTATTGCCAAAGTCGTTTTTCCATGGCATAAATCGCCTAAAAATTTAGCTCGTTTTTTGATGGGATATCCATTGTCTTTAAAAAAGGCAATTTGAGGATTCGTCTGAGGTATTGCAACGGTATAAAC
>JAYNHN010000044.1:0-7859 GCA_038108035.1 Flavobacteriaceae bacterium | reverse complement strand
GTCATATACAATTTCAATACCTTCATTTTGAAGATATTGAGTTACTTCAGAAGGGGTTCGGTCGTATCCGTATACGGTGTGACCTTGAACGTTCATTAAACGAGCTAAAGCAGACATCCCCACCCCGCCAATGCCAACAAAATAATACGATTTTGTATTCAACGAGCTCATATCAACTGTTTCATTTCGTTTATAATGTGTTGAGTTGCCTGAGGCTTGGCAATCGACTTTAATTGCTTTTGCATTTCCTTCTGAAGCTTTTCATTAGTGATAATTTCAGAAAAAACGCCCTCAAACTTTTCCTCCAGATCTTTTTCTTCAATCAACCGAGCGGCATTGACATTAACCAATGCCATTGCATTGTAATACTGATGATTTGCGGTTACATTGGGAGATGGAATCAACAACAGGGGCTTTCCTACACAACTCAATTCCGATAAAATTCCTGCACCCGAACGTGAAATGATAAAATCAGCTGCAGTAAAAAGCTGATCCATTTCATTAACAAAAGGCTTGACCACCAATCCATCTTGACTCATTGATTTGTACCGATCGTAATACCATGCGCCACATTGCCAAACCACCTCGAGAGAACAGCTTTTAAAAAAATCAATCTTTGAGGCAATTAATTCGTTGATTCGTTGCGAACCCAAACTCCCACCTAGTATCACTAGGGTTTTCTTTTGCGGATTTAATTCAAAAAATGACTTTGCCTTTTTTGTATCAACAGTTGATCCACAAATGGAAGCCCGTATTGGGTTTCCGGTCAATACCGTTTTAGAAGAAGGGAAATAGCGATCCATTCCTTCATAGGCTACGCAGATTCTATTTACCTTTTTTCCTAAAATTCGATTGGTTATACCGGGATAAGAATTTTGCTCTTGAATTAAAGTAGGAATCTTAAACCACTGAGCCACCTGCAACAAAGGCCCACTGGCAAATCCACCAGTTCCTACTACAATTGTGGGTTTGAATTTTCTTAAAATGAATAAAGATTGAATCAAACTGACTAGCAACTTTAAAGGAAAAAGAAAATTTTGAATGCTTAAAGATCGTTGAAAACCACTGATCCATAATCCTCTGATGGGGAATCCTGCTTTGGGTACCTTTTCCATTTCCATTTTTCCTCGAGCTCCCACAAATAAAATATCCGCATCCTTTTGCTCTTGCCTAATAGCTGTTGCAATGGACAACGCCGGATAGATATGCCCGCCAGTTCCTCCTCCTGATACTATGAGCTTAAAGGGTTTCACTTAATATTTGAATTGGATTTTGTTCATTTATTTCTACGGATTCTCCTTCTTCATTTTCTAATTCTAAATCGTCTTTTTGGTTGCTAACACTCAGGATTATTCCCATGGCAATACAGATCATCCAAGCAGAGGTTCCTCCACTGCTAATCATGGGTAGCGTTTGACCGGTAACAGGTAAAACCTGAAGGGCTACCCCAATATTGATAAAAGCTTGTAAAATTATAGGAATTCCCAGCCCCATAACCATTAACTTTCCAAAAAGATTACTCGATTTATGGACGATTACTACAATTCGAAAAAGTAAAAGAAGATACAATACAATAAGTCCTATGCCTCCCACCAATCCAAACTCTTCTACAATGATCGCATAGATAAAATCCGATGAACTTTGAGGTAAAAAGTTTTTCATTCTGCTCTTTCCTGCACCTAAACCAAAAATTTTGCCTGTTACAATAGCTGTTTTGGCTCTCTCTATTTGATAATTACCATCTGGACTTCCTCCATTGGTAAAATTTTCAATTCTACTCATCCAAGTATCCACACGGTTGGGAAATGCTCCCGGAAAAGCTTTAACCAATAAAAAAAATAAAAGAGTTACTGTAATTCCAATTCCACATATTGTCAACAAATAGTTTGATGGATACCCTGCCAAAAAGCAAAGTATAAGAACCATTAAAAATAAAATCATTGCCGTTGATAAATTAGAGGGGAAAATCAACATAAATATCAAAAATACAGGCATCCAAAGTCGAAGAAGCGAAACCTTAAAACTTTGCTTATTTGAATCAAATTTTGATAAATAACCCGCAACGTAAATCATCAAAATTACAGAAGCTAAAGTAGAAGTCTGAAAACTTAGTCCTATTAATGGAATTCGAATCCATCGACTTGCATTTGCTCCTCCAATTACAGTTCCCTGACTGGCCGTATAAACCAATAGAAGAATAACAATAGGCATCATTAAAAGAGAAATCCCTCTAAAATAGTGATACGGAATTTTATGAACTGAAAACATGAGAATAAACCCAATAGTAAGTATTACAAAATGCTTCAACAAGTACCCCCAGGGTGTACCTGTTCCTACAACATATGCTAAATTTGTACTGGCACTAAAAACAGGCAAAAAAGAGAAAATGGCCAGTAAGGCTAGAATTCCCCATAAAACTTTATCTCCGGTGAGTGCTTTTAACATAACTTACAACTTTCTTACAGCGATTTTAAATTGGTTTCCTCGATCTTCATAATTTTCAAATAAATCAAAACTGGCACAAGCAGGGGACAACAAAACGGTGTCCTTAGGTACTGATACCTTATGAGCGATTTTAACGGCCTCGGACATAGATTCGGTTTCCACAAAAATATCGGAAATACCTTCAAAAGTATTTTTAAGCTTTTCATTATCCATTCCTAAACAAATAATGGCTTTGGCTTTTTCACGAATTAAAGGTAAAAGACTGTCGTAATTATTACCTTTATCTACCCCACCAACAATCCAAATCAATGGAGTATCTACACTGTCCAAAGCAAAAAAAGTTGCATTGACATTGGTGGCTTTTGAATCGTTAATATAGCTGACATGCTGGATGGTAAGTACTTTTTCCATACGGTGAGGAGCTCCTTTAAAATGGATTAAACTTTCCCGAATGCTGTCTTTACTAATGTTTAATAAATTTCCAACGGTTGCTGCGGCCATTGCATTGAGAAGATTGTGTCTTCCTGATAATGGAAATTGTGCTGAATGAATCATAGTAATTGATTTTTGATTTGATATTTTGATATGTTGATCCTCAAACGAGGTGGAATAGGTTGATTTTTCGATACCGTAGTCCTTTATTTCTGCTTCGGTTTTGATTGCTTCAACAGCCGTTTTTAAAACCGGATCATCGGCATTGAATAATAAAAAGTCTCTTTGACTTTGTTTTTGATTGATCTTAATTTTAGCTGCGATATACGCTTGAAAATCTTGATTGTATCGATCCAAATGATCAGGAGTAATATTAGTAATCACCGCAATATGAGGGGCAAAGTCATGGATATCATCTAATTGAAAACTACTAATTTCTAAAACGTAATAATCGTAATCTGACTGAGCTACTTCTCGGGCAAAACTGGTTCCAATATTTCCAGCTAATCCAACATGAAACCCCGCATTTTTAAGAATCTCATAGGTCAATAAGGTTGTAGTAGTTTTCCCATTTGTCCCCGTAATCCCGATAAGGGTAGCATTGGTAAATTGAGCCGCAAATTCAATTTCGGAGACAATCCTACTCCCTTGGTTTTGCAAGTCTTGAATCAACGAAATATGATTGGGAATTCCGGGACTTTTTACCACCACTTTAGCCTCTGACATGGCTTCAAATGTATGTTGACCCGATTCCCACTTGATACTCTGCTCATTTAAAAAATCCTGAAGCTGTTGTTGGATGATGCCTTTATCTGAAAGAAACACATCAAACCCCTTCTTTTTTCCCAAAAGAGCAGCTCCTACTCCACTTTCACCGGCGCCTAAAACAACTAACTTTTCTCTCATTATCTTAGTTTTAAAGTTACAATGGTAATGACGGCTAGTAAAATCCCTACAATCCAAAATCGTGCGACAATTTTACTTTCGTGAAAACCCATTTTTTGATAGTGATGATGCAAGGGCGCCATCTTAAAAATCCGCTGACCCACTCCTTTTTTAGATTTTGTGTATTTGAAATAACTCACTTGTAAAATAACCGACAGGGTTTCAATAAAAAATACACCACATAAAATGGGAATCAACAATTCTTTACGAACAATTATAGCTATAACCGATATAACCGCTCCGATAGACAAACTCCCCGTATCACCCATAAATACGGCAGCTGGATATGTATTGTACCATAAAAAACCGATCAACGCTCCTAGAAATGCGGCAATATAAACTGCAATTTCTCCTACATTAGGGATATACATAATGTTCAAATAAGCTGCGAAATTGACATTTCCTGACACCCAAGCAAATACCCCCAAAGCAAAAACAATAATTGCAGACGTACCTGCAGCAAGCCCATCGATTCCATCGGTAAGGTTTGCTCCATTAGATACAGCCGTTATGATAAAGATGACAATCGGAATAAATACCAACCAAGTATACTGACCCGGTTTCAAACCCGTCCACCCAATCAAATCATGATAATCAAATTCATTGTTTTTCATCATGGGGATGGTTGTAAGTGTTGCTCTGATATTTTGGCTTGATTCCGGTTGTGAAATTGAAATATTAGTCGTATTTAATGAAGAAACTTTTGTACGAACTCTAACATCGGGATGAAAAAAGAGAACCGAACCGACAAAGACTCCTAAAAGAATCTGTCCAAAAATCTTAAAACGACCTTTTAGCCCATCTTTGTTTTTCTTAAAAATTTTGATATAATCATCCAACAAACCAATTACGCCCATCCAAATGAGTGTAACAATTAGCAAGATGATGTAGATGTTTTTTAAATGAGCCAGTAACAGAACCGGAATCAGTGTACTTAGAATTATAATAAGACCGCCCATTGTAGGGGTTCCTTCTTTTTCCTTTTGTCCCTCAAGTCCCAAGTCTCTTACCGTTTCTCCAATTTGCTGAAATTTCAAATATTGAATAATCCTTTGACCAAATACGAGAGAGAATCCCAATGAAAAAATAACGGCAAGAGCAGAACGAAACGAAATGTATTGAAACACACTCGCTCCTGGAAATTGATATTGTTTTTCAAGAAATTCAAATAGATAATAAAGCATATTCAATCGGTGTTTAAAAAAAACTGTTTTGCAACTTTTAGATCACTGAAGGGGATTTTTTTACCCTTTATCTCCTGATAGGTTTCATGTCCTTTTCCAGCAATGAGGACAATATCACCGGGTTTTACCAGTTTTCCTGCCATTGCAATGGCCTCCTCTCTAAGGGTTATCTTTAATGTCTTTTTGTAATGTTCGGCAGGAACCCCTTTTATAATATCTGATAAAATCATTGCGGGATCTTCATCTCTGGGATTGTCCGATGTAAATATCACTTGATCGCTCCATTCAGTTGCCTTGCGTCCCATGATCGGACGTTTTTCTTGATCTCGATTGCCCCCACATCCAACCACAGTGATCAATTTTTCGTTTCGGGTGCGAATTCTATTGATGGTTTTTAATACATTTTCAAGGGCGTCGGGGGTATGAGCATAATCAATAACTACGGTGACCTGATTGGGGGTTTGAAATGTTTCAAATCGTCCCTCTATACTTTCTAACTCACTGATTGTTTTTAGTATTGTCAGTGGTTTTAAATCCAAAAGTATGGCCGTAGCGTACACAGCTAATAAATTTTGTGCATTAAAATTTCCAATCAATTTAGTCCACACTTCTTGGGCTTGAATTTTGAGCAACATCCCAGAAAATTGGCATTCAAGAATTTGAGCTTTGAAATCAGCATAATTTTTGGTGGCGTAGCTATATTTTTTGGCAACTGTGTTTTGCATCATATAGGCCCCGTTTTTATCATCTAAATTCGTGAGTGCAAAAGCCGTTTTGGGCAATCCATCAAAAAAAGATTTTTTTATATTTCGGTAGTTTTTAAAATCCCCATGATAATCCAAATGATCGTGGGTAAGATTCGTAAAAACTCCTCCTGCAAAGGTCAATCCCTCAACACGATTTTGGTCCAGTCCATGAGAAGACACCTCCATGAAACAATGTGAAATACCTGCCTCAACCATTCGCTTTAAATATCGGTTGATCGTAATGGAATCAGGAGTCGTATATGAAGTGTCCAATCGTTCTGCTCCAAGACAAATTTTTACAGTTGATAAAAGTCCACAAGCATACCCTTCACTCATAAACAATTCATACAACAAGCTGGCAATGGTCGTTTTACCATTCGTTCCCGTTACACCAATAAGCACTAATTTCTCAGATGGATTTTCGAAAAAATTGGCTGCGATTCTTCCCAGAGCTTCTGAAGCATTTTTAACTAAAACATAAACCACATGATCTTGACAATGATCTGGTAAGCGTTCACAAATAATGACTCGAGCCCCATTTTCAATTGCTTGATCAATGTATTTATGGCCATCAACTTGAACTCCTTTTTGGGCAACATACAAGCTGTTTTCCACTACCTTTCTACTGTCAAATACAATGTTATTTACTCGGGTGGAGGTTTTACCCACCACTCCCTCAATAGCAACTTTGTAGAGTAAATCCTTAACTATTTTCATGACATCTCAATAATTAAGGTTTGGCCCTTTACTAATTTTTTATCTGCTTGCGGAAACTGATTCGTTACTTTTCCAGCTCCTTTTATTACCAATTCAAGAGGTAAATCTTTTGTTTTATTTTTGAGTTGATCCAATGTTAACCCTTTTAGATTTGGTATTTTAATGATCGATTCAACCTGGGGGTTACGAATTAAATTTTTAAGGTCAGATGATTTGAGTTCTACCTGTTGTGGAATGTTGTTGTAAATCTTTTTAGCTATGGTTTTAAAAACCGGCGCTGCCACCGTTGCACCATAATATCCTTTATTTTTATTGGGTTTGTGAATAACTACGATACAAGAATATTTAGGTTTATCTGCTGGAAAATATCCCACAAAACTTGATATATACTGGACACTCTCTGTAACGTAGTCCACTTGACAAGTTCCCGTTTTACCAGCAATCTTTAGATATGGATCTTTAATTTTATGAGCTGTTCCCCACTTTTTGTCAACAACATTAAACATCATGGTTTGAACTTTAGAGAGCGTTTGCTCTGAACAGATGGATGGATTTAAGACTTGCTTTGAAAACACTTTTGTAGGAGCATTACCAAAATTACTGATCTGCTGTAAGAATCTAGGTTTTACCATTTCACCATTATTGGCGATGGCATTATAAAAAGTCAACGTCTGAAGTGGAGTGAGACTAACACCGTACCCATAAGCCATCCAAGGTAAATCCAAACCGTCCCAATCCGGATCCGAAGGATAGGGAATTTTGGGTGTCCCTTCCCCTAAAATTGGAAGTCCCAGTGTTTTATTTAATCCCATATTATATAAGCGATCCACAAATCTTTTTGGATTTTTTTTGTAATTATCATAAACGATTTTTACCATTCCCACATTAGAAGAAACTTCAAACACCTTGGCAGCACCGATGGTACCGTACCCCCCTATTTTAGAATCTTTTACTCGATACTTTCCAAAAAATTTTATTTCTCCATTTCCGGTTTTTATTGGAGAATTTACGTCTATCACTTTGTCTTCTAAAGCTGCAATCATACCCATTAATTTAAAGGTTGATCCAGGTTCATGGCTCTCTCCCACTGCGTAATTTAGTTTTTCAAAATAGGTTCCTTTTTTGGTTTTGCCCAAATTAGCTATGGCTCGGATCGCACCGGTTTCCACTTCCATAACGACTACTGTTCCGTGATCAGCTTCGAATTGTTCCAATTGACTCAACAAGGCATGATGAGCTATATCTTGAATGTTAACATCAATAGTAGTATATAAATCGTACCCTTCAGTAGGTTCTTTTTCATTGGAATCTCGTATAGGCTTCCATTGGCCATTTGCAATTTTTTGTTTTAATCGTAAGCCTGTGTCGCCCCTGAGGTATTGAGAAAAAG
>JAYNHN010000043.1:0-13912 GCA_038108035.1 Flavobacteriaceae bacterium | reverse complement strand
TAAAACTTTTCTTATATTTTTCAAAATCTTCCGGTTTTGAAAAAACCTGAGAGTCTCCTTGTTTGATCATTTTGAGAAAGAGTTCCAATTGTCTGGGTTTGTAATAACCTACCACGGGCATAATGGGATCGCCATTTTCACTAAAAAAAACCATGGTTGGATACCCTTTTACTCCTAAAAACTGAGTAAACTGATGCGTGGAATTTCTACCTTTTTTATTGGGATTGTATTTTGGATTTTTAAAGATCTGATTGTAATATCTAATTTCTTCTTGTCCTTCTGCATTAAATTTTACAGCGTAATAATGCTCGCTTATGTATCTCGATACATCCGGATTTTGAAAAGTATTTTTATCTAAAAGCTTACACGGACCACACCAATCCGTGTAGACATCCATAAAAATTTTCTTGGGCTCTGCTTTTTGAGCCTCTTGGGCTTCTTCAAAAGTCATCCATTGAATGCCTTGAGCCTGCAGTGCGCCAAAAAAAAGAAAT
This sequence comes from Flavobacteriaceae bacterium, assembly GCA_038108035.1. GTDB lineage: Bacteria > Bacteroidota > Bacteroidia > Flavobacteriales > Flavobacteriaceae > MS024-2A. Next base: position 13,418 of record JAYNHN010000043.1, on the reverse strand, counting down.
CCTATCAAAAGAAATTTAATTTTCATATGTAATTGTTTTAGTGAATTTTACCCATTAATCTTTTCAAAAATGGTGCCAACATTAAAACTAAAATTCCAGCTCCTATGGCATATTTGGAAATTAAATCAAAGCCTCCTATGTAGGTACTCAAGGTTTCCAATCCCCCTACTTCGTTAGATTCGCTTTCTATTGCAAGTTGTTTCCCAATGAATCCAACCAGTTGAAAGGCATAGGAAGAGGATAAAAACCAAACCCCCATCATAAATGCAACAATTCGTTGAGGAGACAAATCCGTAATCTTAGACAAACCTACAGGTGACATAAATAATTCTCCTATTGAAAGTAGAAAATACATCAAAAGTAAGTAACTAAACGGCACCATACCTTCACTATTGGCTGCATTTCCACTTATGGCTAACACAAAAAAACTTATTCCGGCAATGAGCAAACCAAACCCAAACTTATAGGGTGTCCTGGGATTAATTTTTCGTTTGTTTAACCAAGTCCACATCCAAGAAATTGGCAGTGCCAAAATAATGATAAACATGGAATTCAATGAGTTGGTTTGTGCTGCGTCTAAGAATGTCAGGTCTACATTTCGAGAGGCAAAAAGTGTTATTACACTTCCTGATAATTCATGAAAGCCCCAAAACAAAGTCATAAATAGTGTAATAGCAATAGCAACAATCAATTTTTTACGCTCTTCAAAGCTTACTTTACTCAAGATATAAGCTAAATAAAATAAGATGATAACTCCAATCACTTTAAAGATCAGATTGACAATATTTTGATCCCCAAAGAAACCGTCTCCACTTCCTATTGCTTTATAACTCGCTAATAAAATAGCTACAACAGGGGCAGAAATAAAAGCTAAGATTGTAATCCATGTTCCTCTGTTGACACCCACAATTTTTTCTTGTAAACGCTCTGGAAACGGAGCCATTCCTCGATTGCCAAAAACTCCTGATTGAATACCTTTCCAAAAAAATAAAAGTCCCGTTAACATCCCAAAACCGGCAAGTCCAAAGCCATAATGCCATCCATAAGCACTCCCTAACCAACCACATAATAAAGGAGCTACCCAACCTCCAATATTGATCCCCATATAAAAGATCGTAAATCCGGAATCTTTCCTTGGATCTTTATCTCCATATAATGATCCGACAAAAGTTGAAATATTGGGTTTAAAAAATCCATTCCCAGCAACGATAAAGCCAAGGGCAAGGAAAAAGGTATAATCGTTTTCGATCGCCAAAATAAAATGGCCCAAGGCCATTAATATTCCCCCTAAAAAGATTGATTTTCGAAATCCTAAGATCGAATCTGAAATCCTTCCACCAACTACTGTAGAAGCATAAACCAAGGATCCGTAAGAAGCATAAACCGCGGCGGCTGCAAAATCTCGTTCAACCAATTCTTGAAAAATAACATTGACCATGTAAAGGGTCAACAATGCACGCATCCCGTAGAAACTGAATCGTTCCCACAGCTCTGCAAAAAAGAGATAAAAAAGACCTTTGGGATGTCCAAAGAGTGTTTGATTTTGGGAAGAATTCACTGCATTTGCCATTAAAATAATTTTGATTGATTAAAGGTTTTCGAGAATAAAGTTAGTCATTTTAGTATAAAGGTGTTTTCGGGTATTTCCACCATAAATTCCATGGTTTTTATCGGGATAAATCATCCATTCAAATTGTTTATCTGCCTGAATCAAAGCCTCAACCATTCGCATGGTATTTTGAACGTGAACATTATCATCGCCCGAACCGTGAATAATCAAAAACTTGCCTTTGAGTTGGTCTGCATAGTTGATGGGTGAATTTAGATCATAGCCTTCGGGGTTTTCTTGAGGGGTTCGCATAAATCGCTCGGTGTAAATGGTATCGTAAAATCGCCAATTGGTAACGGGAGCCACAGCAATGGCAAATGAAAAAATATCATTTCCGGTAAGCAAACAATGTGTTGCCATGTGTCCACCAAAACTCCATCCCCAAATCCCAATTCGAGTAGAATCTATATAAGGTAAGGCCCCCAATTTTTTAGCCGCTGCTATTTGATCTAATGCTTCGTATTTTACCAAATTAAGGTAGGTGGATTTTTTAAAAGCCGCTCCTTTAAAACCGGTTCCTCGTCCATCAACACAAGCGATAATATAGCCTTTGTTTGCTAAGTCTTTGTGCCATAAAGCTCGAGAATCTCCCCAGCGATTTGCTACTTGCTGAGAACCCGGTCCCGAATATTGAAACATCAACAGTGGGTATTTTTTATTCGGATCAAAATCTGCCGGTTTGATCATCCACATATTTAAGGCTTCTCCATTGATCTCAATCGTTGAAAATTCTTTATCTGAAAAATCAAAAGGACTCAACTTTTTAAGTAATTCCTCATTTTTGAGTAATGGGCGTAGAGGCTTATTCTTTTTGGTTTCGAATAAAGTGTAAACTGGAGGAGTCTGTTCATCCGAATAAGAATGTATGTAATAGGTGCCATCAGCACTAAAAGTAGCTCCATGGCTTCCTTTTGTAGGCTGAAGGGTTCTTTTTCCCCTTCCAGATAACTTGATTGCATAAAGTCCCCTCTCAGTACTACTCCCCTCAACGGATTGAAAATAGATTTCTTTGCGTTTTGGGTTGTACGTGTACAATGCGGTTACTTCCCAATCACCCTGAGTAACTTGATTAATAAGTGTTCCGTTTTTATCATAATGGTAAATGTGTTTGTAACCATCCCGTTCACTCGTCCATAAAAAGCTATCATCCTCTAAAAAACGAAGATCATCATAAATACTGACGTAAGCTGGATCTTGTTCACGCAGTAGGAGTTGCAAGCTCTTTTTTTGGGTGTCCCAACGCCACATTTTTAAATCATTTTGATGTCTGTTCATTGTCTGAATGATCAAACTGTTTTCTCCTCCCGAAAATTGAATTCTAGGAATATAATAGGGTTCTTCATTTTCAAAATGAACACGGTCTTTGGATCGAGTGCTAAGATCGTAAACGTAAAGATCGATTTTAGAGTTTTCTTCGCCTGCCTTTGGATAACGGAACATGTAGGGAAATTGATAGGTGTCGTTCCCATAAATATCCATAGAAAAAATGGGGACATTCGATTCGTCAAATCGCATATAAACCAGTTGCTTAGAATCTAAACTCCAATCAAATGCACGTACAAATCCAAATTCTTCTTCATATACCCAATCTGTAATTCCATTGAGGGTCTGAAAATTTCCATCATAGGTGATCTGATAAACCAACTTGGTTTTAAGGTCTTTTATGAATAAATTACGCTGATAGACATAAGCCACCTGGTTGGCATCGGGAGAAAAAAGAGGTTCTTGAATTTTTTCATCAGTCAGCTTATCAAGACTTTCATTTGTTCGGTCATAGACCCAATAAATGGCTTGTTTAGATCTCCTGTAGATGGGATCTACTTGGGTTTCAATAAGAATTTTCGATTCGTCTTTAGAAAATTTATAATCAGATATTTTTTCTAACTCTGGATACTTTTGGGAGTCTAATAAAACGATTTCAGTATTGGATCCCACATAATCGTGACGAACAATCTTCGAGTTTTCATCCTCTAAAACGGTATATTGGATCCCATTTTTTAAAGATCGAATGGATTTCATGCGATTGGCATTGTAATCCCCTTTCCAAAGTTTTTCAATGGATAAAGATTGTTGAGCATAAGCAACGCCTACGCAAAAGAAAAGCAAAACTATTTTCTTCATGGATAAACTTCTTTGTCTAGCAATTTAGGAAAAAGTAGGTAACTAACATTTTGGAAGGGGTTCAAATTCTGTATCTTTATCAAAAATACCACTATGGCTAAAAGGATCGAGGGTTTTTCCAAAAAAACGAAATCGGAAAAAATAGACTGGATCACCCAAACTCATTTTGACAATCCCGATCAAGCGAAAAACCAACTGGAAATCTATTGGAATGACAACTTAAAGTTGCAAAAACGACACGATGAGTTTATTGAGAATACCTTGACCAATTTTTATATGCCTTTAGGGGTGGCTCCCAATTTCTTAATCAATGGAAAAGAGTATACTCTCCCTATGGTCATTGAAGAGAGTTCAGTGGTAGCCGCTGCTGGCAATGCAGCGAAATTTTGGTATTCCAAAGGAGGCTTTAAAGCACAAGTACTAGGCACGATAAAAGTAGGGCACGTCCACTTCACTTATGGGGGGAATTCTGAGGACTTAAAACATTTTTTTAAAATGCATCAATCTCGACTGATCCAAAGTACGCAATCCCTGACCAAAAATATGGAAGCTCGCGGTGGTGGTATTGAAAGTATCGAACTAGTAGATAAAACGGATTCACTTGCCAATTATTACCATCTTTACGTTCGTTTTAAAACTGCAGACGCAATGGGTGCCAACTTTATCAATTCGTGTCTGGAATGCATCGCTAAAGAACTCGAAGAACTTTCAGCACAGAAAGATTCTATGATTCCTAAAGTCGATGTTGTGATGAGCATTCTTTCCAATTATGTCCCCGAATGTATTGTTCAAGCGGAAGTTTCTTGTAGCTTAGAAGAAATAGAATCCCAACAAGGTATGTCTGGTGATGAGTTTGCAAAAAAAATCATTCAAGCTGTCTCAATTGCCGATTGTGAACCTTACCGTGCGGTTACGCATAACAAGGGAATTATGAACGGAGTAGATGCCTTGATTTTAGCCACAGGAAACGATTTTAGAGCCATTGAGGCTGGAGTTCATGCCTATGCCAGTCGTTCCGGTCGGTACCGTTCTTTAAGTAGTGCACAAATAGAAAACGGAAGGTTTCGTATGAAACTTCAAATCCCTTTAGCCTTGGGAACCGTTGGAGGACTAACTAAACTCCACCCACTAGTGAGTTGGAGTATGAAACTTTTGGGCAATCCCAATGCTCAAAGCTTGATGGAGATTGTCGCAGTAGCCGGTCTTGCACAAAATTTTGCTGCCTTACGATCGTTGGTTACTTCAGGAATTCAAAAAGGACATATGAAAATGCATTTACTCAATATTTTGAACCAATTTCAAGCGGATGATGCACATAAAAAAGCAGCTTTGGAATACTTTAAAACACATACGGTGAGTGTAAAGGCTGTCGGTGATTTTCTCCAAAACCCACTGCCCCAATGAAATCCTTTTACAGTCACGGAAAATTATTGCTTACCGCTGAATATGCAGTGCTGATGGGAGCTAGAGCTTTAGCGCTTCCCTGTTCTCAAGGTCAAAAAATGAATGTTTGGGAAGAAAATACCAAAAAACTAGTTTGGGAAAGCTTTGACCAGCAAGGTCAATTATGGTTTGAAGTTCATTTTCAAATCCCATCTCTTCTCATTAAGCAATCCACAAATTCAGAGGTGGCTTATCGACTCAGAGAAATTTTGTTAACCGCTCAAAATAGAAATCCTTCTTTTCTTCAAAAAGGAGTTCGTGTAGAAACCCATTTGGAATTTGATAGATCTTGGGGTTTGGGTAGCTCCTCTACTTTAATTGCTAACATTGGTCTGTGGGCTCAAGTCAATCCCTACGAACTCTTGGAACATAGTTTTGGTGGTAGCGGATACGATATCGCATGCGCCCAAGCTTCGGGGCCCATCTGTTATACCCGAAATCAATACCAACCCAAAATAGAACATGTTTCTTTTGACCCTCCTTTTTCAAAACAGCTTTTCTTTGTTTATCTCAATCAAAAACAAAGTAGTCTCCAAGCTATTGAATCCTTGGATATAAAATCCATCAGTCCTTCCCATATTGAAAAGTTAAATGCATTGACAGAAGCCGTGCTGAATTGTAAAACCCAGGAACACTTTGATCAACTCTTAGTCCAACACGAAACTTTAATGGCAAATTTATTAAGCCAAACTCCAGTAAAAAAACTTCTTTTTGAAGATTTCAATGGAGCTATTAAAAGTCTTGGAGCGTGGGGTGGTGATTTTGTTTTGGCTTCAGGTGACCACCTAACACCGTATTATTTCAATAAAAAAGGATTTCAAACGGTCATCCCCTTCAATCAAATGATGAATCAGAAGGTTTAGATTAACTCACTTTTCTCTCAAAATAAAGTGTAGTTTCTTCTATAATTGCAACAATTTTGTCTTTGTCTCTGAAAGCAAAGAACGAATCTTTTTCCTTACTAAAATCAATGCGATTTCTCTCCACCTTGTAAGAAGCAGTAAATACCTTTTCCTCTTGATCTGCATTGGAAAATTTGACCCATCCTAATACTTTTTCATCAGAAGTAAATTCCAACTTATAATAGGAGGCCTCGGCATCAACTCCGGTTGTACAAATCCAAATGGATCCCAATAAACTTTCTGTTGTTGATTGTTTTTTAAAAGAATGAAATAGTTTCATAGTTCTTGGGGGGGTTTTTTCAACCTATCCACCAAAAAGTATGCCAAAATATCTTAATTTCAAATTAAACCTATGTAGTCTCCTTGAAATTTTGAATTAATTTCAAAACATTTAACTCTTATTTATCAAAATAAGTTTAATTTATTAGAGGAACGATTCTTTAGAGCTATGATCTAAAAGAGAATTTGACGAACATATAAAAATTATAAATTCCTCTAATTAAAGAGCATTTAATCTATAAAAAACCGATAAATCAAGGTTTATGGTATAGAAAAGAATAGATTTTAGTAATATAAAGCTCTATTGTCATCAATATCTGCAATGGACTCCAAAGCTAAATATACGCTTTCCAAAAGTCGGGTGCTCTCCTGATTACGCATTTCGTCTGCGTATTCATCATAGCTTTCTAGCTCTTCCGCAATATTCTTTTTTAACAGAAGGATTTTATACATTCCTTTATCCCCTTTTATAATCCCGGAATGAGATCCATCTTCCATTGCAAAAGCAGCTCCCACCACGTAAGGTTCATTTCCGGCTCCCACTATTGTTGGATTTTTCTGATTGATTGCAGAAGCGGTTTCAATGGTAAATTCATCATTTTCAGTGAGTGATTCGAGGGTTTGAACCTTTTCAAATTGCTTTTGAATCAAAGCCGCTTTTTTCTCATTAGTTAAAATCTTTCGAACCTGAGGACCTACTTCATCAATACCTGCTAGACCTTCTTTGACTTTGGCGGTCAACTGAACGACTACATAGCCTCCTGAATTGATGGAAAATCTTTTAATATCCCCTACTTTAGTTTCTTGATCAAAAGCCCAACGTACTATCCCCCGTTGTTGTATCAAACCGGGAAGATTTTCTTCCAATTCGGTTATCTGCTTAACCGGGCGAACTTCATAATTATTTTCTTTGGCGAATGCAACAAAATCCTCTGATTCTTTGCTGTCCATTTCAAACTGAGTTGCTCTTCGAAATACCTCGTTAGATGTTTGATCAGAGGGCACAGCAGCAGCTACCACGTCTGCAATGAGTGCGAGATCGTCTTTATCCGTCACTTTTATTATATGAAACCCAAATTCTGTTTCAACTAAACCAATGCGTCCTACTCGATTGTTATTGACAAAATCATAAAACTCGACGGCCATATCTCCTTCTCTAAAAAAGCCAAGATCTCCCCCCCGTGTTTTAGTGGGACCGTCAGAATATTCAATTGCCAATCTAGAAAAATCATCTGAGCTTCTTCTGGCTAATCTCAGAACCTTGTTTGCCTCCTTTTTTGCTTCCTCTTTGGTTCGAGTAACACTTGGGTTCGCTCGTGTAGCGCCTTGGTAAGCTATCAGGATGTGACTTGCTCTGAGTGAGGCATTTTCTTTACGATCCAGTAGTCTAGAAATTTTGAAAACATTTCCGTCTCGATAGGGTCCAAATACATCACCGGGTGTAAGCTGAAATAAAATATCTGCATACTCATTGTTGAACTCCCCACGTGCCTTGTAGACGGAATCAAAAGCAATTTCAGAATATTGATCAATAAAATCGGCTACTTTATCTGTTGTTTTGAGTCCCTCTAGCGTATCGGTCAATTTAGAAACATCGTTGTAAGCAATCCGTTCGTTTTTCAATCCATCCAATCTCGAACGAATACTTGAAAGGTCATCGGGAGTAGGATCTTCACTAAAGGATACATACTGAATGTTTCTGGAAACCGATCTCTTGTAATCCGCCGCATGATCTTTAATGTAATTCTTTATTTCGGCATCAGAGACACTCACCAAACTATCCTCAATATAATCAAAAGGAATTTGAACGTACTGAATATTAATATTATCATTTTCAAAATGGTACCTAGCTTTAGCTTCCGCTTCGGTCATACCAGAGCTGGATTTAATCAAATCTAAATAGATTCTTTGTTTTGCCACTCCGATTATACTTTGTTCTTGAATTTTCCAATTTTCGTAGGCGGTTGGATTTTCCAATTTCATCTGGGCGATGTAGTCAGTAAAAATTCCGAAATCAAAAAATCCAGCTTCATTTTGAAAATTGGGATTGGCAATAACATTATCATCCGATTCGATAATCTGTTCCAATTGATCTTTACCAGCATCAATCCCTAAGGCTTCAAACTGTTGTTCGAAAATGGTGTTCCTAAGCGCTTGATTCCAGACCAGTTGAACAGATTGGAGTGTGGAGTAATTATAAGTTCTTTCGGTTTGCTCTACCATTTGACGAAAAAAATCCACAGCTATTTCTTCATCGTTAACAATTCCGACAGGGTCCGTAGGTCCTGAACTGGAGGAATTTGCATCAAAAACTCCTGAAATCACAAATGCGAAGAGTGCCATCCCGATTACAAAAATCAAGATGATTGAGCGTTGTCTAATTTTTCCTAAAATGGCCATATTTGCTATTTTTTTGATAGTTTGCGAAAATAAACTATTCCATTGAATTAAGAAAGTCTAAAGCCTTGAAAAGTGATAATATCAATCAAGTCGGTGAGACGGATCATGTTTTATTGACTAATAAGTTAATTTCTTCGATTTTAGTGGCAGAAACTTTCTTTATTTTAAGTGTATAAGGAGGGACTTCAATGGTTTCTCCTTTTGTAGGGATTTCACCTGTATTGAAAGCAATCATTCCACCCAAGGTTTCGTAATTTTCACTTTCAGGAAGTTTTAAATCGTATTTTTGATTGAGGTAATCGACTTCCAATCGAGCAGAAAAATCAAAGGAATGATCGTTTATTTGTTTTTCGATATGGGCGCGCGTATCGTATTCATCTTCAATTTCCCCAAATAATTCTTCAACTATATCTTCAACGGTTACGATTCCAGAAGTTCCACCATACTCGTCTATAACCACGGCAATACTTTTGTGCTGTCGAGTCAGTAATTTTAGTACATCATTGACCAACATAGTTTCAGGGACAAAAGCGACCGGCAAAAGAATATTTTTTAAGGATTTAGGTTTTTTGATCATTTCAAAGGCATGAACATAACCCAAAATATGATCAATTGATTTCCTGTAAACTGGAATTTTAGACAATCCGGTAGAGATAAATAGTGCTTTTAAATCCTCCAGATCGGTTTCTTCTTCCACAGCTACTACTTCTGCTCTTGGCACCATGGCTTCGCGTGTTTTAACTTCATAAAAATCCAATGCGTTTTGGAAGATTTGAATTTCTGAATCCAAGCTTTCTTTATCATGAGAAGATTCCAATTGCTCTTCGATATAATTTCCCAATTCAACTTTGGAAAATGAAAGCTGTACCTGATCTGTATCCGTTCTGAAAAATTGTTTTAATATCATATCGGTTAGTCGAATGATTAAATACGTTAACGGGTAAAAGGCATAATAAAAAACGGCAACCGGAAGGGCGAAAATTTTGATTAATGAGTTGGCGTACAGTTGAAAAAATACCTTGGGTAAAAACTCCGCTGTCAATAAAATAATTCCTGTAGAGATCAATGTTTGATAAAAAACAATCAGTAAGCTAGGGTCGCCACTTAACAAGGTTTCGGTATAAAAAAGCTGTAGAATTCGATCACCCATAAAAATTCCGTAAACGACTAATGCTAAGTTGTTTCCTAAAAGCATGGTTGCGATAAAACGGGAGGGATTCTCTGTGATGTTTTTCAGTATTTTGGAAGTGTGCCCTTCTTGAAGTTTTTCGATCTCAAGGTAAATCCTGTTGGAAGAGACAAAAGCAATTTCCATTCCAGAAAAAAAAGCGGAAAGAATCAAACAAATAACAATGATCAAGTCCGTTACGATCATTTAGAATTTTTAGAACGCTGATTGAATTTTTTACGATAATGCCTTCTAAATAAAGCCATAAAAATGGACAAGGCCGCAAAGCCAACAAAAAGATATGCTCTGGATGGGTTGCTCCCCCAAAGCATAATGGCTTCATAACTAGATATAAGGGCAATTACCCAGTATAGTATTTCTGAAATTCGATAACTTTTCATGCTCAGTAATTCATGTTTTTCATAGGTTAAAATGACTCTACCAATATAAACATTCTATTTTTTTGGAGGTTTTAATTTATGAGTTTTTATTGTGTCGATAGGGTATCGGATGATTCCGAAACGGTAATCGTACCGATTAAAGTTCCTGTTTGAAACTTACTAAACTCTTTATTTGTATCCAATCGAATCGCCTCAAAATTGTACTCCTTATCCTCAAAAGTGAAAGGTTTTTCTGTAAATAACCATTCCCATTGAGCGTCCCAAAATAGTTGATCTGTGATGAGTTTTGAGCCGTCGTGTGATTTTAATTGAACATTTCCTTTAAGGTCAATCAACTTGGAATCGTTGTAGAGAATTCCATAATCTGCCTGTAGTTCATTTTCGTTTCCGTTTTCGTCAAAAAAAACGACCTCTAATCCTTCCGGAAATTCTGCGTAGCGAAAGCTTAAGTTGGTGTAGTCAACGTGTTTAGGAGCTGTTAAAATTGCCTGAATTTTAATAGAATCTGTGTAAACCATTCGAATATTGGTAGCAGTTCCTAGGGGATCTTGACGATCTGCATTGAGTTCTTTAAGGGCTTGGGTATTGTCTTCACAAGATACAAAAAGGGTTATGGTAAGAACCAAAACCCTTTTGCTCATAATACGTAAAAATGATTTCATTTACAGTGAGGGAACGGTGACACTACTGTTGATCCAACAATTAAATTTAATAACCGTTCCTTGGTTTCCTTCGGTAAAGATATCCGTTTTAGAAGGTGCTCTACCGGTATAACTTTCGGCTGTTCTGGAAGCTAATTTATTTAGAGAAGCGTCTACCTTAGCTGCTTTTCGAGCTGTATTAGCTGCTAACCAATAAACGGCTCTTTTGTTAAATTGTGTATCGCCACACTGGTTGGCGCTGTCCGCATACAAGCCTGCGATCAAAAGATAAGCTCTTCCTAATGAGGGTTGAAAACTCAATGCTTTATTGGCATAACTTCTCGCTGAGGACTTGCGCCCTGCCTTTCTGAATTTATTTGCAATCTTCATTAAGATTTTAGCCTTTTTATAATTATCGGTTTCAAGAGCAATGGATTCTTCGTAATACTTCAAAGCTTGATCGCTGTCCCCTCTTTTGTCATTGAGTAATCCTAGATAATAAGCAGAATCTGCCGAAGGTTCTAATGCGTGAAGTGCCTCTACAAGAGTTACAAACAAGGGATCGTCCGAACATTCTTTACTGTCCATTCTACTTGCAGCACGTTTTAACCAAATAACATCGGATTTATTGGCTTCAAAATTTCTTTTATACAATGGAATTAAATTTTCACAAGTGGCCTCTTTGGCAATAATCGCATCGAGGTTCGAAAGAAACGTTCCAATCGCATTTGAATTGATATTATACGCTCTTTTGTTTCTTTTTTCTTTGTTGGTCAATGCCGTTCCTGTAGTTTCTTTCTTTAAAATGACATCTAATTTTTTTGCCAACTCCGTACTCTCAAATTCAAATTTTTCAGAAATCTCCTCGTATTTATTAAATAAAAGCTCGGTTGATATTTCTGTATCTCCGGCTTTGTATCGGTCGTAAAGTGTTTTAAAATAATTATATAAAAATTTTGGATTGGTAAAACTCTTAGCATCCTTGGTGTAGGCCTCATCAAAAGTATTGTATACCGTTTTGATATCAGCTAACTTGTAGTCTAATAGAGCTTGTGCCTTTTTACTAGTAATATCCCCAATGATCTTTTTACCCTTTTTCTCCGGGAAATATTGAATCCACTCATCGTAGAGTTTGATAAGATCTTTTTTGGAAGCCTCTTGTTCTTCGGGGGTTCCATTTTTGATATAGTCCTTCAAAATTCGTTCGCCATATGAGTATACTGCCGCATTTATGGTGGGACAATTGGTACGAACTTTCATCCAGGGCTCAAAGGCAGATTTATAGTTTTTAACCTTTGTATATTCTGCAAAGATGGATAAATCCTGCATACATACATTAATGTCTTGCGCCTGAAGGGGAACCAAATAGATCAATCCTAAAAAAAGAACTCCTAACACATTAAACTTTTTCATCACTTTTAATTTTTAATTATACTTTCTTTTTACAAACCATACATCATTCAGCGACAATCCAATTCGCATAGCAACCATGGTTTCTTTCAACAAACCTGAATCTGTCTGTCCGCGTTGACTGACTTCAAAACCAACATTGGCGTTGGATAATCCTCCCAATGGTAATCCCAGTCCAAAAGATATGCCAGTTTCTGTTAAAGGAATGTTATTGACCATCATACTCATCTCCTCGGTTCGGAATCCAAAGCGATACACCACTCGACTCCAAAAACTTGTTAAAGATGCATAATTTGGAATAAAATAGCCTCCAATAGTCCATCGTTCAGCATTTTTGTAACTAATATTTTCACGAACAAAAAATTCGTTGCTAAAGTTAGCAGATTTTGTGAAATTTCTTTGAACTCCCAAAAACCATTTTTTATTTTTTCCCAAACCCATGCCCAAACGATTCGTTTCAGAGACATCAAGAGCTGTTTTTTCCAAGCCCAAAGGTTCTAAATCAATCTCTACAAAGTCTGACAGTGATTCTGTAGAGAGTGACTGAGTATAGAACAATCGATTGTTTCGAGAGTTTAAGGGTGCCTCAGGCTGGTGACTATACATTGCTTGAAGCATGTACTTCTTTTTTATGGGAATATTGGCCTGAGCTGAAAATTGATAATTCAAGCCGGAAAGACTGGATTGATTGGTTAGAAACGTACCATTATCTATCCCTTCCGTAAATTGACCCGTGCGGTAAAAAAGAGTTCCAAAGTTGTAATTAATCGTTGCACCCAAAGCAAAATACTTGGCAATGGGAACTCCTACTGATAGATAGGTTTGATTGATCCCACCCGTTCCTTCGTAACGATTGAAGGTTTCTATTTCATCAATCTCAGTCACACCTTCAATACGATAACCAACCGAAGTATAGGGAACAATCCCAAAACCAAAACCGAAAATTCCTGCTGGAATACTTACTGCCAAATAATCCAAAGAAGCTGTATCCGCATTCTGAGAAGTATTAAGAGATTCCAAGTTATTGTTTTTGTAATGTACTCC
>JAYNHN010000042.1:0-13955 GCA_038108035.1 Flavobacteriaceae bacterium | reverse complement strand
CTGATATTCTATTGGAAAAAACTGCTCCCCGAAAAGTAGGCGTTGGTTGGACAGGTTTTCACATGGACAGCTGGGAAAGTGGTGCTCAAAACTGGACAGAAGACATCATAGAAGAATTTAAAAACAGGAGGAGGTACAATCCTGAACCCTATCTTCTCGCCTATACTGGACGTGCGATACAAAGTGTAGAAATAACAGAGCGATTTTTGTGGGATTTGCGTCAAACCTGCAAAGAGTTGGTATTGGAAAACCATGCAGAATTTGGAAAAAATTATGCACACCAAAATGGACTTGAACTTACTATTGAACCATATGACATGAACCCGGTAGGTGACCTTGATTTGGGTTCAGTAGCCGATGTTATTATGGCCGAATTCTGGAGTAAAAGATTTGGTTTTCATACATCCTACGCAGTTTTGCAGGCTACATCTATTTCGCATATTTCAGGACAAGCCATTGTAGGCGCCGAGGTGTTTACCTCACACAACAATGAGGCATGGCAGGAATATCCATGGTCTATTAAAGACCAAAGCGACTGGGCATTAGCGTTGGGAGTAAATCGGTTTGTTTACCATACTTTCGCCCATAAACCATTGGGCGAAAAATACCGCCCTGGAATGACAATGGGACCATACGGAGTGCATTGGGACAGAGGACAAACCTGGTGGCCCATGGTTGAAGCCTATCATAAATACATTAGCCGAGGTTCACATATGATGCAACAGGGACAAGCAGTTTCTGACATTCTCTATCTGACACCTGAAGGAGCTCCATTGGTATTTGAACCCCCTAAAGATGCATTAAAAGAAAATGGTGCTATTCCTGATAAAAAAGGATATGGTTTTGATGGTTGTTCACCACTTATGCTAATGGAAAAAGCAATTGTCGAAAATGGAAAAATCGTCTTCCCCGGAGCAACTGATTATGAAATAATGGTATTGCCAAATTTCGAAACCATGACTCCCGAATTATTGGATAAAATAATTTCATTAGTTGAAAAAGGGGCAAAAATAATTGGTAATCCTCCAATCAAGTCACCAAGTTTAGTCAATTATCCAGATTGTGATGAAAAGGTAAAAACCATGGCTAAAAAATTGTGGGGCACTCTACATATACCTAAGAACTTAAGTGAAAGAAAATACGGAAAGGGTACAATCTACTGGGGAGGAAACCTGGTTTCTGACAAACTTTATCCTGCTTACAACTATACGATTGAACTTTTGTCAAAAATGGATCTATCAGCAGATTTTACTTAAGATAACAATACCATTCGATTCGGTCATCGAAAAACAGCAGCTAAGGATATATATTTTCTGGCTAACAGGACAGACTCTTTTCAAAAAACAGTATGCACTTTTCGTGCTCAAGGAGAACCCGAGCTTTGGAATAGTGTAACTGGAGAGTCAAGAAAAATTACGGACTACTCAGTTGAAAATGGTTTAACAAGTATTCCTATGAAATTTTTTCCATATCAAAGTTTTTTTATTGTTTTCACTAGTGGTAAACAAAAGAAAGCAAGAACAATAACGGGAAAAGGGAACTTTCCTACTTTCTCTAAAATCAAAACAATTGAAGGCCCTTGGAATGTCTCATTCAATTCTAAATTTGGAGGGCCTGAAAATATTGAATTCGACAAGCTACAAGATTGGACAAATCACAAAATGCGCGGAATAAAGTACTATTCAGGGATTGCCACTTACAAAAAATCTTTTATTATTGACGACATAAAAGACCAAAAATATTACATCGATCTAGGATTGGTAAATGACATTGCCCGAGTAAAATTAAATAATAAAAACATTGGGGTCGTATGGTGTGCACCTTGGAGAATCGATATTTCAAATGCATTAATAGAAGGTGAAAATAAGCTTGAAATAGAAGTTGCTAACCGTTGGATTAATCGTTTGTTGGGCGACCAGAAAAAGCCCGATAAAAACGTAAGAACGGTACAATTTGAAAATGGTTTGATGGGAGGAAATGATTATAAAGCCGGCAGATATACTTTCACCACAAAATCAGCAATGCACTCTTTTAAGTTTAAAAAACCTCTTTCTTCTGGATTGTTAGGGCCCGTAAATATCCTCATCAAATAAGACCGTATCAAAAATAGCACATTGATGTATATAAATAATTACTCATTTTCGTCTGTCCTTCGACATACTCAGGACTGGCTTTCTAGAAATACTTGTTTTTTTTACTGTTTGGTGAGGCTCATTCCAGTCAAGTTCAACAAAAGAGTATCTTCTCTTTTGTCTGTAATTCCTCAAGCGGATACTTTAAAAAAACATGTAACTACGGGTATCCAATCCAAATTCTTTCAAAACAATATCAAATGATGAGCACACCCTTATTTAAAAAACTGAATTTCAAACAACAAAAAGAAATTTATATTCTAAATCATCCAGCCGAATTTAAAATAGAACTGGATGCAATCAAAACCTATACAACAGTCCAAACGGATCGACAAAATGCAAGTCAAATTGAGTTTGCCTTGATTTTTGTAAAAAAACAAAAACAAATAGATTCCATAGCTCCACACCTTGACCAAAAACTAAAAGATGACGCAACGGTTTGGTTTGCCTATCCAAAAAAAACTTCTAAAAAATACCAATCAGAGGTCAACAGAGACCACGGTTGGAAACTACTTGGGTATTTAGGTTTTGAAGCAGTAAGACAAGTTGCGATTGATAGCAACTGGAGTGCTTTACAATTCAGAAAGGTAGAATATATCAAAGTAATGAAACGAAATAGAGATTTTGCAATGACTGAAAAAGGGAAACAAAAAATTAAAAAAAATAAAAATCCCAAACTAGCATAAATCAGATATTCTTAAATTAACTTTTTCTAACGAGAACATCAAAATGAATAAAGGATTCTAAATCTAAATTAATTTCTTCAAGCAAAACACTACTTGAGTTTTATTAACCGTTCTCTTTAAAAGCGTATGTTTCTAATGGTACCTGTTTGACCCTTATTCGAATTAATTGAGAAATCATACGCATAATATTTGCAACAGAGTTGCATTAATAGTATATTCGATTTTTGATCGGTTAGCCAAAGAGGTGCTGAGTCTAAACGTTTTTTAATCGTCGTGTTTCAATAAATAACACGAATTATATTATACAAACCACGCCATGCAAAAAATCAATCCAATAGCAGTCCAAAATTTAATAGTTAGTATTGTCCATTTTACCTTTTGTTTTTTTTCGATAGGGGCATTTGCTCAACATAACCACGATCATTCCGGTCTCCACCACTGGGAGATACCCAGTAAAGATCCGGATCGAATTATATTGACTTTTCACGGCGATCCTGCAACTTCCCGAGCCGTAACTTGGCGAACTAATGCCAATATTAAGCAAGGCTTAGCTCAAATTGCAGAAGCTACCGAAAATTCTGTTTTTGAAAAAAATGCAAAAATGTATTACGCTCATACAGAGCCTTTTGATTTAGGGCAATACAAACGGAATAATTCACTAATAGTCAACTACCACAGTGTCATCTTCGAAGACCTGAAACCTGAAACGATTTATGTTTACAGAGTGGGTTCAGGTAAAGATTTTTGGTCTGAATGGATTCAATTCAAAACCCCAAAAAAAGAATATGCACCAACAGAATTTGTCTATTTTGGCGATGCCCAGAACAATGTTCTCTCCCATTGGTCTCGAGTGATGCGTAAGGCCTATCAAACGGCTCCCAATGCTTCTTTTGTGATCCATGCGGGAGATCTTATCAACAATGCACATCGTGATTATGAATGGGCCGAGTGGTACAAAGCAGGTGGCTTTATTCATAGTCAGTGGACCGCCATTCCGGTGGTTGGAAATCACGAATTCCTACCCCTCGCTTCCAAAGAGGCTAGAGAACTTTCCATTCAATGGAGGCCTCAATTCACACTTCCCGTCGAAAAAAGTTTAAATTCTAAATTACATGAAACAGTGTATACTGTGGATTATCAGGATATTCGAATTATTGTTTTGAATTCAAATGATCTTCTTAAAGCACAAACTCAATATATTGAAAATCAATTAAAAACCTCTACAGCGAAATGGAATATCGTTACTTGTCATCACTCAGTATTCTCACCAGCCAGAGGGCGTGATTTCGAATTTGCGCGCAAGAATTGGAAACCCTTGTTTGACAAATACAATGTAGATCTCGTTCTTAACGGTCATGACCATACCTATGCCCGAGGACATGTTCCAGAGCTTTCTGTTGATTCAAATGGAGAAAAACTGGGAACCATGTATGTTACCTCTGTAAGTGGACCCAAACAATATTCACTCGACTTGGAACAGATGAAAGCCTACACCAAACAAGGATATCAATTAGATCAAGCAGCAGAACAAGTTCAATTTTATCAAGTGATTACTATAGACCAAGACCAACTATCTTACGTAGCCTATTCCGTCCTTGGAGAAGAATACGACCGGGCTGTTATCACAAAGAATTTTAAAACCGGACAAAAAAAACTATGGCAAAAGAAATGAATTAATACAAATTCATTTGTTCAATCGAGATCGTTTTTATTAAGAAATACAGGATTCGCACTTGCCTTGAATTAAGGTCTGAGCAACGAATACTTCCCGATTGGGAATTTTCGGTATCGACAAGTCCATTGAAATACAATCAATCTTGCCACAACTTACACATTGAAAATGTGGGTGAGCGTCGTAATGCTCTTTGTGATTGCATGCGACACATTTCGCATACCATTTGATCCCATATTTATCTAGAAATGAATGTAAAACTCCATCCTCTTCTAGCTTCTCTAAGACACGATAAATTGTGCTTTTATTAATCTTTGAATCAAGACGCTTGATCAGATCTGTGACAGAAACTGCTACTTTTTTCTTATGAAATTCAGTCAGCAATAGTTTGATAGACTCTGTCTTTCTAATAATTCCCATAAAACAAAATTAATACAACTAAGTTCAATATCAAATTAAAAATTTCTATTTTTGCGACT
Organism: Flavobacteriaceae bacterium; assembly: GCA_038108035.1. GTDB lineage: Bacteria > Bacteroidota > Bacteroidia > Flavobacteriales > Flavobacteriaceae > MS024-2A. The sequence continues at coordinate 8,986 of JAYNHN010000042.1, read as the reverse complement.
GAGTTGCAATAATAGAAATCGCTTATGAAATTAACTTTAGAAAAAACGGATACCCTGGGAGCTGTAGCAAGTTTTTTATGCCTACTTCATTGTATTGCTACACCCTTTATAATTGCTTTCATTCCTTCTCTTTTTGTAAATGGCTCAGATATGGGTATTGTAGGTTGGAAAAATATAGATTTTTTTTTTTTAGCAGTATCGTTTTTTGCAGTCTCACGTTCATCTAAAACGACTCATAAACAATTTATTAAAATCGGATTGTGGATTAGCTGGATTTGCTTGTTTCTGTTAATTTTCAATGAAAAATTTGAATGGAGCTCTCTACCAGAATCTATTACTTATGCTAGCGCACTTTCACTATCAGCATTGCATATTTACAATTTGAAATATTGTAAGTGTGAATCCGATAGCTGTTGTGCTGATTACAATTCCAAATAAAAAAGCTAAATCAATTAGTTGACCCTTTTGTTAAGAAGGGCAAATGGATTTTCAATAAGAAATACAGAAGACTTTGATGTAATCTGATCCTTTACAACAAATTCTAAATGTTCTTTTGAAACATTCAAAAAAAGATCTCATTTCAGAATTTAAAAAATAGATTCAAAAAATCCTAAATCAAAAAAATAAAGGGACAACTCGTTTGGGTTTCGTATTTTTATAGCTGAATATGGATATAACACTTATAGGAGCGGGAAAGTTGGGGAAGCAATTATTTTGTGCCCTTACAGCCCAATCACACTTTAAATTGGTGGAATGGGTCGATCGATCCAATAAGCAGCACCAAACTGCTGAAGGAATTTCGATTGTAAACGATCTCAGTTCATTAAAAGCAACCCAAATCTATATTTTAGCCGTTTCCGATCAAGCTATCGAAAGTCTCTCACATGTCTTACCTAAAGATGCGTTAGTCATTCATACAGCAGGAGGGGTTTCCATAGATGCCATCCAACAGGAGCGTAAAGGAGTTTTTTATCCGATTCAAAGTTTTAGTGAAAATCGGGTCATTGAATTTTCAAAAGTTCCCATTGGAATTGAAACCAAGAAACCAGAAGACCAACCCCTACTCCAACTTCTGGCCGAAAGCCTGGGCGCTCAATCCATTCTCTTAGATTCCAAACAAAGAGAACAACTACATCTTGCAGCAGTATTGGTCAATAATTTTACCAATCACCTTTTTACAGAAGCAGCGAACCTTTGCGAAAAAAACAATTTACCCTTTGAACTCTTAATGCCATTGATCCAGGAAACAGTCCAAAAATTGCAAACACACAGTCCCAAAGCGGCTCAAACAGGACCTGCTATTCGAAACGATATTAAAACCATTAATAAACATCTCCAATTGATCGATAAACCCCATCTTAAAGAAATTTATAAGGTAGTAACATCAGCCATTCAAAAAAACTATGAACAGTAAAAATTACAAAGCGATTTTACCCAAAATAAAGACCTTTATCTTTGATGTAGACGGGGTTTTAACCGATGGAAAAGTTTTAGTAACCACTCAAGGCGAAATGTATCGAGCCGTGGATACCAAAGACGGTTATGCTTTCAGATGCGCATTGACCCAAGGGTACAAAATAGCCATCATTTCTGGAGGAACCAACGAAGGAATTCGAGACCGCTTTAAAGCTTTAGGGGTATACGATATTTATATGGGGGCTCATCACAAGTTAGACGCTTTTCAAGATTTAATGGATAATTACGACTTAAATCCTGACGAAATCTTATATATGGGTGACGATGTACCCGATATACCGGTAATGGAAAAAGTGGGGATTAGTTGCTGTCCTTTGGATGCCGTATCCGATGTCAAAGCAATGGCCGACTATGTTTCTCACAAAAAAGGAGGTGAGGGTTGCGTTAGAGAAATTATTGAGCAAGTTCTCCGTGTACAAGGAAAGTGGCGTTTAAAACTTGAAACTGCAAAAGAATAACCAATGAATACCAACGGATACAAAATCATATTAGGATCGGGTTCTCCCAGAAGGCAAGCTTTTTTTGAGGAAATGGGGTTTCCATTCCAAAAAAAGGTCCTCCCGGTAGAGGAAACATTTCCCAGTGGACTGTCCGGAATTGAAATTGCTCATCACATAGTTAAACAAAAAGCAACTGCTTTTGAAAAAAAGATACAAGCCAATCAATTGGTCATAACTGCCGATACCGTCGTCTGGCACAAAAACCAATCTCTAGGAAAACCAAAAGACAAAGAGGAGGCTAAACATATGCTAAAAACCCTCTCCGGTTCAACCCATCAAGTTATTACTGCCGTTGGTTTTCTCACGCTTCATAGTTGGGAATCCTTACATGCCTTATCCGAGGTGACTTTTAAAAAACTCTCATCAGAAGAAATCCATGAATATGTTAACACCGGTTCCCCTATGGATAAAGCAGGTGCCTATGGAATTCAAGATTCATTCGGCACTTTAAGCATTACCGAAATCAGAGGAAGCTACTCCAACATCATCGGACTTCCCGTTCCAAAGGTTTATGAAAAAATGAAACAAATTATCAACAAAGTAGCACCGATTTAAAAATTCCCAATATCTTGAGCTTATGAAAACAATTTTCAAAATAGTAACTGTTCTTTTTCTAGTCGGATGTCATGGTACCCAAATAAGAACAAATGAGTCTTTAAAGCTACCACTCAGCCAAGAGTTTAAATCCTATTGGTTTGATGGAACCGCAGAAATAAGTAGCTTTTCACTCATTCAATCTCGTTATGGTTCTCCTAGAGATGGAATGGCCGTTTTGATCTTCGTTACGGAAGATTTCCTCCCAGATAGACAAGTGAAAGCCAATCAAAAATCCCAAAAAACCCAAACCGTCTTAAAATTAAACCGAACCAAAAATTTTAATACCGGAATCTATCCTTATTCCATTATGAATAGTTCATTTGGACGTTTGGGTCAATACAATCCCTTGGTGAAAATTACGACTTCCATCCAGGAGTGGTGCGGACAATCCTATCTTCAACTCAATAGAAGAAGTGGCTTGAACATCACAAGTCATTCCTATTTTGAAGGAGAAGCAGATCAAAAATTAGAAATTCAAGACGCTTTAACCGAAGACGAACTTTGGCATTGGGTTCGAACCCATCCCGATCAACTCCCCCAAGGTTCCCTAAAAATACTCCCTGCTTTTGAATTTTTAAGGCTATACCATAAACCCATACAGTTATACACTGCAATAGCAACCCTGGATTCCAATTCAGATTATAACATGTATCATCTCGAATATCCCGAATTGAACCGTAAACTCTCTCTTATTTTTGAAAAAAAAGCTCCCTATCAGATCGTTGGGTGGGAAGAACACGATTTAAACAATCCGCAAAACACAACGAGAGCAAAACGAATCAAAAAAATAAAACTACCTTATTGGAAATTAAATCGTTTGGGAGATGAAACATTTAGAGATTCCTTAGGTTTAAATTAATTATCTGTATGAAGCGTACTATCTTATTGGGAATTTTATTAACTACAGTTTCAGTTTTTGGGCAAAATGGAGCTGAAATTTACAAACAACTTCTAAAACTAAATACATTAAGTTCTGTACTCTATGTTGCAGCCCACCCCGATGACGAAAACACTCGCTTGATTTCACTATTTTCAAATCATTACAACGCCCGTACGGCTTATTTATCTATGACTCGCGGCGATGGAGGACAAAATTTAATTGGAACCGAGCTTAGAGAAAGTTTGGGATTGATTCGAACGCAAGAACTATTGGAAGCTAGAAAACTTGATGGTGGAGAACAGTTTTTTACCACTGCCAATGATTTTGGATATTCCAAACATCCCGATGAGACCCTTGCTTTTTGGGACCGTGAGGCCATTCTCTCCCAAATTGTTTATCGTATTCGATGGTTTCAACCAGATCTCATTATCCATCGTTTCAACCACCAAACACCCGGTACTACTCACGGACATCATACCAGTTCAGCCATCCTGAGTGAAGAAGCCTTTCACCTAGCCAATGATCCCAATGCTTTTCCAGAACAGCTCAATCGAGTGGAGTTATGGCAACCCAAAAGACAATTTTATAATACCTCTTGGTGGGCCTACGGTAGTCGTGAAAAATTTGAACAAGCAGATAAGTCCAATATGATTCGTCTGGAGAGTAATCCGATGGATCCTATTATGGGACGCTCCAATGAAGAAGTAGCTTCAAAAAGTAGAAGCCAACATAAATCACAGGGGTTTGGTAGCTCACCCGGATTAGGAAGTCAAGAAGAATATATTGAACTTATTAATGGTTCCCCACTGAAAAATAACGATCCATTTCACGGTATTGAAACGGGTTGGAAACGAGTGAAAGGCGGTAGTGAAATTCAAATCCTGATGGAGGAAATACTTACCGATTTTTCTTTGGAAAAACCGTATTTAAGTGTTCCCAAATTATTGACAGTGTATCAAAAAATTAAGTCCCTTGAAAACAAACATTGGCGAACACTAAAAAGTCAAGAGGTTCGAAAGATTATCAAAAATTGTTTGGGACTACGTCTCCAGTTTAACACATCTGAACCTACAGGGGTAGCTAACACCTCCCTAGATACTCGTTACAGGGCAGTCAACCCGAGTCCTCTATCGGTTTCTATAGTCAAAATTGAAGGGGAAGCCCCTTTCAGTCAAACAAAAGTATTAAAGCAAAATAGGCTTTGGCAGCAAAAACAAAATATGATTTTACCCCAATCCACAACGACCCCCTATTGGTTGTTAGAAAAAGGGAATATTGGAAATTATAGGGTTCAAAACGAAGAACTCAAAGGCTTACCCGAAACAAACAATCCGATTGTTGCGGAATTTACCCTTCGTATCGAAGGAATTAACGTTCCTTTTTCAGTTCCACTTACCTATCGAACAACAGATCGCGTGGACGGTGAAGTGATAGAAAATTTCCAACTAGTACCCAAAATAACCACCCAATTGAATGAATCGGTTATTCTATTTGACAATGAAACTGCAAAACCCGTTCGAGTTCAGGTTCAATCAAATTCCAATCAATCAAAAGGAGTGGTTGAATTGATCGCTCCCCAAGAATGGAAGATCAATCCCCCTTCCCATCCCTTTTCAATTGACCAAAAAGGAGCCTCTCAGGAATTTATTTTTGAGGTAACCCCCCCCAAAGGAAATTCAACTGCCCTTTTTACTTCGAAAGTTACCCAAGGAGAAGAAAGCTACGATATGAAGTTAGAAGTCATAGAGTACCCCCATATTTCCAAACAATACTTAGTCGCTCCCAATGAATCCAAAGCCGTAAAAGTAGATCTAAAAACCAAGGTAAACCACATTGCCTACCTAAAAGGAGCCGGAGATAAAGTAGCCGAGAGTCTTCGAAATATTGGAATTCAAGTTACCGAATTCAATATAGAAGATCTCCGCCTTGAAAAAATCACACCCTTTCCTACCTTAGTGGTAGGCATTCGAGCATTTAATGTTCATCAATCCTTGTCATTTAAGAATAAAATTCTCTGGGAATATGTTGCTCTAGGGGGTACAGTTATTGTTCAATACAATACTAGCAGAGGTCTCAACAGTTCTCTTGTAGGTCCCTATCCGCTGCGATTTTCTCGTGATCGGGTGACAGATGAATTGGCAAAAGTTACAGTACTGGATCCCAAGCACCCTTTAATGAACAACCCCAATAAAATAACTCCAACTGATTTTGACGGATGGGTACAAGAACGCGGTTTGTATTTTGCAAGTAATTGGGATTCCAACTACATCCCACTTCTTTCAATGAATGATAAAGGAGAAAGTCCTAAATCAGGAAGTCTCCTAGTCAGCGATTACGGTAAAGGTAAATTTATTTTTACCGGCTTAAGTTTTTTTAGAGAACTGCCCGCAGGTGTACCGGGTGCTTACCGTTTATTTGTTAATTTAATATCCTACGGGCATTGAAAAAAGAAATCTATTATCTATTAATTGGTATAAACATGATCTATTGGATTGGGTTTTACATTTTTATGAACTCCTTTAGCTAATGCAAACTCTAGATTGGATCATTTTAGTCTCCACCCTAACCTTTATTGTCCTTTATGGGATATGGAAAAACAACAGTCATAAAAATATTAAGGAATATTTAAAAGGTGACAACCAAGCCAAATGGTGGACAGTTGGGCTTTCGGTTATGGCTACTCAGGCAAGTGCTATAACTTTTTTATCTACTCCTGGACAGGCATTTCATGATGGAATGGGATTTGTTCAATTTTATTTTGGACTGCCCTTTGCCATGCTAATAATCTGTTTATTTTTTATTCCCGTATACCATAAGCTGAAAGTTTATACTGCGTATGAATTTTTGGAAAAACGCTTTGACCTGAGGGTACGAACATTAACTTCTATTTTATTCTTGGTTCAAAGAGGTTTGGCAGCAGGGATTACTATTTATGCCCCGGCCATTGTTTTGAGTGTAGTTTTGGGATGGAATCTAAAATTTTTGATTGTTTTAGTAGGTGTTTTAGTCATTACTTATACCATGATAGGAGGAACAAAAGCCGTAAATGTTACCCAAAAACAACAAATGTTTGTCATTTTTTTAGGGATGTTTTTAGCTTTTGGTTTTATTTTAAAAGCCTTCCCTCCAGAGTTGGGTTTTTCTGAAGCGCTTCAAATCGCAGGAAAAGCTGGTAAACTCGAGGTTCTGGATTTTAGTGTAGATTTAAATAGTCGTTTTACCTTTTGGAGTGGTCTGGCAGGAGGCCTCTTTTTAGCACTTTCTTATTTTGGAACGGATCAATCTCAAGTACAACGGTACTTGTCCGGTAAATCTCTTAAAGAAAGTCAAATGGGACTGATCATGAATGGAATTTTAAAAGTTCCCATGCAATTTTTTATATTGCTTGTCGGTGTGATGGTTTTTGTTTTCTATCAATTCGAGCCGGCACCCCTCCATTTCAATCCAAAGGCAGTCGCTGCTGTGAAATCTTCCAAAAAAGCTATCCAATTCAATGAATTGGAAACTGAAAATCTAAAGATACAGCAACAAATCAAATCGACTCTATTGGAAGGGCAAAGCAATACCTATGTCCTTTATCAATTGGATAAAAATCAAAGAAAAAAAGCAAGAAAAATGATTGCAGAGGTAGCCCCCAATGAAGAATCCAATGATAAAGACTATGTTTTTATTACATTTATTTTGAATCATTTACCCACTGGTTTAATCGGTTTGCTATTAGCTGTTATTTTTTCAGCAGCCATGAGTTCCACCGCATCCGAATTGAACGCCCTAGCTGCTACCACCACTGTAGATCTCTACCAGCGAAATCGAAGTGGAAAAAGCCCTCAGCATTATGTTTGGGCTTCAAAAAGTTTTACTCTTTTATGGGGAGTGATCGCTATCTTATTTGCTAGCGTAGGGAATCTATTTGAAAATCTAATCCTACTGGTTAACATAATTGGATCGTTGTTTTATGGAACCATTTTAGGAATTTTCTTAGTGGCCATTTTTATTCATTCTATCAAAGCAAAAGCCATTTTTTGGGCAGCAGTCCTTTCAGAAGTGTGTATTTTGGTTTTATTCGGTCAAGATCTTATTAGCTTTTTATGGTTGAATGTGATCGGAGCGGTTCTCACAATTTTATTTGCATTTGTATTTCAAAAAATCCTGAATCTCAAAGAGTAACAATGTTTTATCGTTTGCATTCCAAATACAAATATACTCACGCGGTTACCCTACCAGTGATTTTAATCTTTCTTTTGACTTTTAAATTATTGAATGCCCAGACCAAGTTTGAAAAGGAAATTCGCATCCATGAATCATATATATTTCCCAATGCCACGGCCTTTGTACAGGCCTTAAATTTTAAAAAAGTTAAATGGTACAAAGAAATAGGTTTAAATAAAATCATTAGTTACGAAGCTAAAGCCCAAAAAAATAAAAAAAAATATAGTATCGAATTTTCCTCTGAAGGAATACTAGAGGATGTAGAAATTGAAATTCCTTTTTCCAGATTATCTTCCCCCTTAATGGCTAGAATTAAAGGAAATCTAGAATCAGCCTTTGAAGATTATCGAATTCAAAAGACCCAAATTCAATACATAGCTTCTCCAGAGACGCTTTTGGATTTTTTAATCAAAGAGATCAAATCAGATGAATTACAAATTCATTACGAAATCATTGTGATCGGCAAAACTGAGGAATTGTACAACAGCTATGAATATTTGTTCGATTCCAAGGGTAACTTGATAAAAAAATTAATGATCATTACCAAATATCCTGATTATATAGACTATTAATCATGAGGAAATATTTATTTTTTTTGACTTTCCTTGTGTGTTTTTGCGTCCATTCACAAGAGTACCAGTTGGGTTTCCTTCCTACTGTCAATTGGAACAAAAAACTACCCAAGGAATTTGCTTTTAATTTAAAAATTCAAAGTAGGGAGGAATTAAAAAGGGGGGAGTTTTCAACCTACCAGCCCGTTAATTTCAAACATCAATTGATTGATATTGAAACCTTGTTTTCAAAAAAAATTAGTTTTAAAAGTAAGTTATTGCTGGGCTATATGATCCGTTTTAAAGATGGTGACTTACTCCATCGTATCCTTCAACAGTGGATTGTTAAACACTCTTTTTCAAGTGTAACATTTGCCCATCGACTGGCCACGGATCAAACAATGGGAAATTCTGTTTCTTTTCAATTTCGTTTAAGATATCGATTTACCGCAGTGATTCCTCTTAATGGACAAATAGTTGATGCAAAAGAGTTTTATTTAAAAAACAGTACCGAAAGTTTGCTTTCTTTTAGTGATGGAAAGCAAAATTTCGATCAACGATTGATTCCTTTTATCGGATATGAATTCAACGATCGACAAAAATTAGAATTCGGACTCAACTACCTTGTACGCGCTCAATCCGAAAGAATAAATAACACGTTTTGGATCGGAATCAATTGGTATCAAAAACTGTGATTTCTCCCAGAAACTCTCATTTTATAAAATTAAACGGTCTTTTTACTGGCTAAAATTTTTCTTTTAAGATGCTATTGT
>JAYNHN010000041.1:9085-14217 GCA_038108035.1 Flavobacteriaceae bacterium | reverse complement strand
GAATACATGCCTGTCACGCATGGGGTCGCGGGTTCGAGTCCCGTCCAGACCGCAAAATCATCCTCCAATTTGGGGGATTTTTTGTTTCTGTTCTCCTTTTGAACAACACTTTAAATCAAAATTGACACTTATTTCTAACCTTCTCAAATAAAGGTAGAGATTAAATTAAGGTCTAAACATACTGGTTTATTGGTTTATATTAATTATACTGAGTTTTGAATATAATCTCTTGCACATAGCCCCATCATACGAGCAAAGAGTATTTTTTTCTATACATTCAGAATTTGTGGTTTTACAAATGCCGTTATCTCGACAATCATATTCAATTCTGAAATAATCTGCTGATGCTAAGTCATTAGGAATGAAACTTTGAACATCACCTTCAATAACAATATGGTCAGCAATATATTTGAATAGCTATTCGAATACAATGGATAGAATAATCCCAAGATTAATTAATCTCAATTACTTTAGAGTGCAAAGTAAAGTTGTGCTGGAATGTTTTTATGACTCTAAATCGTATACATTTGATACAGCCAATTACAAAGAGTATTTTTAATTTTATAAATGTCTCTAAATTTGGGAATTTAAAAACAAAATATAGTAATCAAATATTTATCTTGGCTGATCAGAAAGGATTAGACTGTATTTAAAAGCCCATTTTTATTTTCTTAAAATACTTTTTCGTTTTGGTTAAATTCTTTTTAGACGTTGAATTTTAATAAAAATTAAACACACATGGGAAGGCTTAAATATTTTTTGAAATCGGACCCTATAAAGAGTTTGGGTTGGTATTCATAATGCATCCACAGCTTTTTTAGCACAAGGATTAATACCCCTTTTTCTTTAGCTTTTTAAGCTTAGAGCTCGTTTTTCAATCATTTCTACAAAAAGTTTTGTCTTTATGATAGTACCTAGTTTTTTTAAAAAAACAGAGGAGGAAACGATTTATAAATTCTTCTTGCTTATATTTGCATTTGTTATATAATTGTTTTTAACAATCTTAAGTCCCGGTAAATATTAGTAAACGGACCATTAGATAATAAAGGGGATAAAAATTCAACCACCGTTTACTTCTTAAAAAAAGTTGTGTGTTGTTAACTTGATGTTCAATCAATCGTAGCAACTGATGAGAAGCTTTCCAGTAAATGGGGGGCTTTTTTTGTTGGAATAAGTTCGAAACTAAAGATAAAGAGAGTATTAAAAACCCCCTTATTTTCTTACTCGTATAAGTTTATTTTAGTAGCATTATAAGTGCCGTTTTGGTATGTAAAAGCACTTTTTTTAGAAAGTTATTCCTTTAAAGGAATAAAATGAGTAGTGTCATTATTAAGCCCGCAAGCGAAAAGTAAATCCCTTTTTTAAATACGGTTGTTTGGGGTAGGAACATCCAAAAGGCGGACACGACAAAAAACAAAAGTGAAACACCAAAAAATATATTTAACCAATAAATAGGGCTCTCGGTTGTAGCTTTGTGCAGGCGTTCCATTTTTTCGATTACAAATGGGAGTTCTTTTTTTAGATAAGTCGCTTCGCCGGTAGATTGGTTGTATTGTCCATCTTTGAAGTAGAGTATATCCCCTTTGGTTTCACTTATTTTAAGGTTCTTTATGTTGAGGTTTTTGCCTAAGGTATAGGAATCCAGTTGTGGATCTAATTTCGGTTACTTTCTTAAAGGTATCGGTTCTTCTGAAAATCATGATAGTACCACTAAAAGCATAGACTGCCATGACACCAGCCAGATAAAACCCTAGATAGCGATGATAAATTCTCATTTTATTACTGACCTCCCTGTTGTTTAATTTCATCTTAAATTGATTTAAACGATTAATAAAAACCCTACAATTGTTTTTATTGATTCTAAATAAGGTCCAAAAATACATTTTAATAAGCCTTAAAGCAATCAAAAGTTGAAATACTTATATGCTTTTTTTTTGCTATACTTTTTTGGCTTTAAATGAGAATAGTTTTATTTCAATTCGGAGTTTAAATAAGCTTTTCGGATCATTTTTGCAGTTTTATGTTCTCCGGTATGACTCCATCCGGGAGGAAAAAAAATATATTTAAATTTATTGATAATTCCCGGAGCTTGAACAACATCTTTGACCAAGTTGATGATCTCACCAAAATAAACATCGATAAAACTCCCCGAATTAATAGGTCGAGTGACTCCATAATGGATTTCTATATTTCGATCCTCTTCTTGGTAGGTTCCAAAAATCCGATCCCAAAAATTGAGCAGATTGCAATAGTTGGTGTCAATATATAAGGGATTTCTAGCGTGGTGAACACGGTGATGTGAAGGCGTAAGTATAAGCTTGTTTAAAAATCCAAAGCGTGCATCTTTGACTAAATTTTCTCCAATATGTATGAATGCACCATAAGTGCCGTCAATAAACATAATGGTAAATAGCATGATGGGATTCACACCTAATAAAATGCAAATGGAAGTTCTAATGAAATCAGCATAGGGGGCTTCTAAAAAGAAATGAGCATGAGTGACACTTAAATTCATTTCCTCAGGCGAGTGATGAGTGGCATGGACACACCAAAATAGACGAACTTTGTGGGCTAAAAAATGATAGATAAAATGTGCAAACTCCCATGCGATGTAACCATAAATAAACCAATACCAAGTCTTAGAGGTTTCCAACAATGCATAGGGCTCTAAAAGACCGATGCAAAAAGCGACCATCCCAATAGCGATAAAACGTCCCAAAATTCGATTAAATAAGTAGATAAGAAAAATAACCTTGTATACTTTGGTTTGCGGTTTTTTATAAACAAATCCCAAAATTAATTCTAAAACCAGCAAAAGAGGAATAATTGGGAGGATTAAAGAAACGATTCCTTCATAGGTAAGCAGTCGATCGTATTCATTGCTTTGAAGAATGTTAATAAATTGATTGATCCCAAAAAAACCTACAATTTCATTCCATAAATTTTGTAATATGTTCATGAGAGTAAATTTACCCTCACAAATTAAAAAAAAATTGAATTGAATTAAACTTTTAGTATCTACTTTTGTCTTTAAAGAAAGCTTTTATAAGTCTATAACTTCAAATGATTTACACTTGTGGGTTTCAATTGTTCACATCACAAGGGTTGACTGTTTAATTTATTTATATTTAGTTTAAATAAGATTGCTGTAAATATTTTCTCAAAACACATATATTAATGTCATCTAATCCCTCCTTAAAAATAATTAGAAAGTGGGTACTGTTCCTTTTGGGAATCGTAGTCCTTTATGGATCCTATGTCCTTTCACAAAGAATAGCCGATAGTAATCCACCTCCCAGAAAGAAAGCAGAAAACACCGTTAAAGATGTTTATGTTAGAAAAGTAGAAAATAAAAGCTATCAAATACAAATTCCTTCCAATGGGGTACTTATGGCCTATAAAAGGATTAGTATTACAGCTCGTGTTCAGGGTGTTATGAAAACCATTAATCCTCTATTTAAAACAGGACAATCCTACAAAGCGGGGCAAACCTTGGTTCAAATTGAGTCTGCTGATTTTGAATCCAATGTAATTGCTCAACGTGCTACTTTGTATAATTTGATTACCTCCGTATTACCTGATCTTCAATTGGATTTTCCTCAAGCCTATCCAACTTGGGTGGATTATTTAAAAAATTTTAATGTTGAACTTCCCGTACCTACACTCCCTAAAATGGATGAAATCACACGACTTTTTGTGTCGGGGCGAGGGATTATTTCCAATTTTTATGCTCTTCAAAACTTGGAACAAAATTTAATTTATTACAAAATCAAAGCTCCTTTTAGTGGGGTTCTAATTACCACCAATGCCACCGAAGGCTCTTTGATACGCCCTGGTCAGTTATTGGGTGAATTTATCAAACCGGGAGAATACGAATTAATGGTTTCTCTTCCTAAATCCTATGTTGAAAAGATAGCAGTAGGAGCGTCTGTTGAATTGAAATCAATTGATACGAACCGAGTTTACCAAGGAACCATTACACGAATTAATGCAAAAGTAAATAGACAAACACAAACCGTTGAGGTGTATATCCGTGTCAATGATCCTAACTTAAAAGAAGGAATGTATTTAGAAGCTGAAATCGATGCCATCGAATTCAATAATGTCTTTGCTATGGATCGGGGATTGCTTAACGGAGACCAACAAATTTATATAGTGGAAGAAGGGAAATTAATCCTCAAAAAAATTGAAGTACTACACTTTACGGAAACATTAGCTATTGTTAGAGGGCTTGAAAATGGAACGGAAATTATAGCTCAACCCATCATTGGAGCCTATGAGGGAATGGAAGTAAATCCAACAATTTTGGAAACTACTAACTAATCGATTCATGAGAAAAATAATCAATTATTTTATAAGATATCACGTTGCAGTCAATGTTGTTATTCTTGCTTTTTTATTGTTCGGAATCCTGGGAGCTAAATCTTTAAAGTCTTCTTTCTTCCCACTTACGGAATCACATATAGTCCAAATTACCGTCGTTTATCCGGGTGCTTCTCCTGCTGAAATTGAAGAAGGAGTGGTTTTAAAAATTGAAGATAACCTAAAGGGCTTGGAAGGAGTAGAACGAGTGACCTCAGTTTCTAGAGAAAATAGTGGTTCGATTACGGTAGAGGTTGAAAAGGAAAGAAATATTGACTTTATGCTTTTGCAAGTCAAAAATGCGGTCGATCGAGTGCCCAGTTATCCTTCAGGGATGGAACCGTTAGTCGTTTCAAAACGGGAACAAATTCGATCCACAATCAATTTTGCGATTAGTGGAGAAAATGTCCCTCTACTAACTTTAAAACAAATTGGAAGACAAGTCGAAAACGATCTTCGTGCTCTTGAGGGAATCTCTCAAATTACCATCTCGGGCTATCCCGAAGAGGAAATTGAAATAGCCGTTGAAGAAAACAAATTACTAGCCTATGGGCTGAATTTTACTTCCGTAGCCCAAGCAGTAGCCAGAGCCAATATTATAGTCACAGGAGGAAGGGTCAAGTCCGATGCAGAGGAGTTTTTAATTCGAGCAAAAAACAAAGCCTACTATGCAGATGAATTAAATCAAATCATCGTTGCTTCTCAACCGGATGGATCGATCATTCGTTTGGGAGATGTTGCTCAAGTAAGTGACCGATTTTCCGAAACGC
>JAYNHN010000041.1:0-9075 GCA_038108035.1 Flavobacteriaceae bacterium | reverse complement strand
TTTTATCGATGAAAAATTGGCGGTCAAAGTAAGTGTGAGTTCAACCAATACGGAAGATTTTATTTCATCGGCTGACAAAGTAAAAGCGTACATCGCTGAATTTAATGATACGCACTCCAACTTACAGATTCAGATCTTAAATGATCAATCTATAGTACTCAACCAACGAACAGAATTATTAATTAAAAATGCTCTACAAGGAATGCTTTTGGTTTTGATTTTTCTTTCCCTGTTTCTTAATACCCGATTGGCTTTTTGGGTAGCTTTTGGACTGCCGGTTGCCTTTTTGGGGATGTTTATTTTTGCCCCCATGTTTGATGTGACTATTAATGTTCTCTCCTTATTTGGAATGATCATTGTGATTGGGATTTTGGTAGATGATGGGATTGTGATTGCCGAAAACATCTATCAGCAGTATGAAAAAGGTAAATCGCCCTATCGGGCTGCAATTGATGGAATTATGGAAGTAATCCCACCTGTGGTTTCAGCCATTATTACAACCGTATTGGCCTTTTCTTTATTTCTCTTTTTGGATAGTAGAATTGGAGAATTTTTTGGAGAAGTGTCAGTGGTTGTGATGCTCACACTTATTGTTTCATTGGTTGAAGCTTTGATTATTTTACCTGCTCACCTTGCCAATTCAAAAGCATTAACGAAACAAGATGACCAACCCAAATCCCTTTTGGCCAGGACCTTTGCAAAATTGAGAGTAATTAATCAATTGGGTGACCGTAGCATGCAATTTATGCGGGATCGAATGTATGCACCTGTTTTTCGATTTGCTTTAGATAATCGGTTTTTAACCCTTGCAATTTTTATAGCACTTTTGAGTCTTACTTTTGGATCCATTAGCGGAGGGATTGTTCGAACCTCTTTTTTTCCGAATCTGGCTAGTGATCGAGTATCCATAACCTTGACCATGCCCAATGGAACCAATGAAAAGGTCACCGATTCAATTATTAGTCTGATTGAAATGAAATCAAAAATAGTCAATCGTGAATTTACGGAGAAATATCTTCAGGGAACGGATAAACAACTGTTTGAAAATACAATCAAAACCTTAGGAAATGGGGCCTCTAGAGCCAGTTTGACCATCAATTTACTACCGGGTGACCAACGACCGGATGCTATACGAGCGAATCTAGTATCTTCCCGATTGGCAGAATTGGTAGGGCCTGTTATTGGTGTGGAAAGCTTAGTATATGGATCGGGAATCAATTTTGGGGGGAGTCCGGTTTCGGTTTCCTTACTTTCCAATAATATAAAAGAATTGAAAGCGGCCAAAAATGAGTTGAAACAAATCATGATGTCGAATGCCTTATTAAAAGACATCACCGATAACGACCCAGCGGGTATCAAAGAAATCACTCTACAACTCAAAGACAATGCATATTCGTTAGGTTTGGATTTGCAATATCTAATGGCTCAGGTTCGTTCCGGGTTTTTTGGAGTACAGGCACAACGCTTTCAAAGGGGTCAGGATGAAATTCGAGTTTGGGTTCGTTATAAGAAAAAAGATCGGTCATCCATTACTCAATTGGAGGATATGAAAATTGCCTTGCCCAATGGGGATCGAATCCCTTTGAAGGAAATTGCAGATTATACGATCAAAAGAGGCGATGTATCAATTAATCACCTAGATGGCCGACGAGAAATTCAAATTTCTGCTGACTTAAAAGATTCTCAAAACACCTCAGCAACCGATATTATGACGGATCTAAGAGAGAATATTGTCCCTCAAATTCAGGCAAAATATCCAACAGTAAGCCCCCTGTACGAAGGGCAAAACAGAGAGGCAACTAAATTGGCAGATTCGCTTGCGGTTGCAGGAATTCCCATTTTGATTTTAATTTATATGACCATAGCGTTTACCTTTCGAAGTTTTTCTCAACCAGTTTTATTATTTTTATTGGTTCCAATTAGCATCACAGGCGTTGCTTGGGGTCATTGGATACACAATTTCCCATTGAATATTTTATCCGTATTGGGTATCATCGCTTTGATTGGAATCATGGTCAATGATGGCTTGGTACTTATTGGAAAGTTTAATAATAATTTACGCTTGGGATTGAATTTTGATCAGGCGTTATTTGATGCAGGAAAATCGCGTTTTAGAGCGATCTTCCTTACTTCAGTTACTACCGTAGCCGGACTGGCTCCTTTACTTTTAGAAAAAAGTAGGCAAGCTCAATTCCTAAAACCAATGGCTATTTCGGTTTCTTATGGAATTGCCTACGCGACCCTTTTGACCCTAATAGTCCTTCCCATTTTATTATCTTTTAACAACGAAATCAAGGTCTATTTTAAATGGTTGGTAACAGGCAATATGCCTACTAGAAAGTCAGTAGAACGCGCTTTGATTGAGATTGAAGATGCAAAAAAAATGGATGCCGATGAATCTTTATAAAAATATGATGAACATCAGACTCGTTAAACTTATTGGAATTGCACTTATTTCGATTCCACTTCATAGCCAAGAGACCCTTTCCAAAGAGGAAGCATTAAAAGTCGCTTTGGAAAAAAACTTTGGCATTATGATGTCTAAAAACAACACAGAGATCGTAAAAAATAATAGTAATTTATTAAATTCTGGTTATCTGCCTTCCGTATCTCTGTCAGGAGGGACTAACTTTTCAGGCTCTGATTCTGAAATTGCTTTTCCAGGTCAAACTTTGGAGGACGGTTCACCAAGACCCAATGTTAATCTTGACGGTCAGGAGTCTCAACGTTACAATGGGGGGATTAATCTCAATTATACTTTGTTTGATGGTTTGGGGCGTAAATTTACTTATAAACGTCTTCAGGAACAGTATGCTTTAAGTGAATTACAGTTGCGAGAGACGATCGAATTGACCGTTCTCCAATTGTACAGCGTATATTTTAATGTTGCCCAACTTACCGAGTCAGCCCAAATCTTTGAACAAACTTTAGCGGTTTCCAAAAATCGTCAGCGTAGAGCTGAAAGTGCATTCACTTATGGGCAGGTAAATAAATTAGCAGTTTTAAACGCTCAGGTAGATGTGACCAACGACAGTATCAATTTGATCCAGATTAATCAGCAGTTAGACAATGCCAAACGCGATTTAAATTTGATTTTAAATCAACCCATGGAAAATCAATTCAATGTGGACACTCAGGTGAATTTTACTCCTGAAGTACAAATTCAAGAATTTTTGGAAACGGCCAGTCAGTACAATGTAGATTTATTAAAACAAAAAAGCAATGTTCAGATCAACGCTTACGATATTAAAGTGAGTCAATCCGGTTACTTACCTAGTATTGGATTGTCAGGGTCTTATGGTTGGAATTTAAATAAAAGCCCAGCCTCTGCCTTCTTTCCTGGAACCGAAAATACGACCCTTTCTTTAGGAATAGGGGCCAGCTTGAGTTGGAACCTTTTTGACGGTGGGCGGACACTGACTCGTGTCAAAAACGCAAAAATTGCTTTAGAAAATCAAAATTTAATGGCGCAGGAAGTCGAACTTACCTTCCAGAGAGATTTGATGAATGCTCAACAAAATTATTCCAATGCCCTGAAAATTTATGACATTCAAGAAAAACAAGTGGAAACAGGAACCTATAATTTTGAACGTTCGAAATCCCAGTACAATCTAGGGTCCATTACCGCAATAGAATTTAGACAAGCACAAATTAATTTACGTAACGCCCAACGCCAATGGACGGCTGCAAAATACCAAGCGAAATTGGCGGAATTGAATTTGATTCAACTCAGTGGTCAACTTTTAAATATATCTCTTTAGAGTCTATCTTTTAAATCAGGAAATTTAAATTGATAAAATCAAACAAAAGCTTGCTCTATTCTGTCTTAAAGCGTCTATTTTTTTTTAGTTTTGTTTAAAATTTAAACTGGGTACTATGGCTTTTGATATAGATATGATTAAGCAGGTTTACAGCCGTCTCCCTGAGCGCGTTGCACAAGCAAGAAAACTCACTGGAAGACCGCTAACTGCTGCAGAAAAAATACTTTACGCTCACCTTTGGGAAACCACAGAAAAAAAAGCGTTTGAACGAGGGAAAGATTATGTTGATTTTGCTCCCGATCGTATTGCTTGTCAAGATGCAACAGCTCAAATGGCTCTTCTTCAATTTATGCAATCCGGAAAAGCAAAAGTAGCAGTTCCTACAACCGTTCATTGTGATCACTTAATTCAAGCGAAAGAAGGTGCTGCAAAAGATTTGAAATCCGCCAATACAAGCTCAGCAGAAGTATTTAATTTTTTGGAGTCTGTCTCCAATAAATACGGAATTGGCTTTTGGAAGCCGGGTGCTGGGATTATTCACCAAGTTGTCCTTGAAAATTATGCCTTCCCAGGAGGAATGATGATCGGAACCGATTCTCATACGGTAAATGCCGGTGGATTGGGAATGGTCGCTATTGGTGTTGGAGGAGCGGATGCAGTGGATGTCATGGCCGATATGGCTTGGGAATTGAAATTTCCTAAACTGATTGGAGTGAAACTCACCGGAAAATTGAATGGATGGACTGCACCCAAAGATGTCATTTTAAAAGTAGCTGGAATTTTGACCGTAAAAGGCGGAACAGGAGCCATCATTGAATACTTTGGAGAAGGTGCTGAATCCATGTCGTGTACCGGAAAAGGAACCATCTGCAATATGGGAGCCGAAGTAGGTGCCACCACTTCCACTTTTGGTTACGATGCTTCTATGGAGCGTTATTTAAGAGCGACAGGCCGTGATGATGTAGCCGATGCTGCCAACCAAGTTAAAGATCATTTAACAGCAGATGTCGAAGTGTATGCTCAGCCCGAAAAATATTTTGATGAAGTCATTGAAATTGACCTAGATACATTGGCTCCTCATTTAAACGGTCCTTTTACTCCCGATTTAGCTACACCGGTTTCTAAAATGAGTGAAGTTGCCAAAGAAAACGGTTGGCCGATCGATGTAGAATGGGGATTGATAGGTTCTTGTACCAATTCCTCTTACGAAGATTTAGCACGAGCTGCCTCTATTGCCCAACAAGCCGTAGATAAAAAATTAGTAACCAAAGCCGAATTTGGAATCAATCCCGGTTCGGAGCAAGTTCGCTTCACAGCTGAACGCGATGGTTTATTATCCATTTTTGAGGAGTTAGATGCAAAGATATTCACTAACGCATGCGGCCCTTGTATTGGTCAATGGGCTCGAGCAGGTGCGGACAAACAAGAACGCAACTCAATTATTCACTCGTTTAATAGAAACTTTTCCAAACGAGCCGACGGAAATCCAAATACCCACGCTTTTGTCGCTTCTCCAGAAATGGTGGCTGCCGTTGCAATTTCTGGGCGGTTGGATTTCAATCCATTAACCGATTCGCTTACCAATCAAGAAGGAGAAGAAGTACGGTTGGATCCTCCAACCGGTTTGGAGTTACCCCCTCAAGGATTTGATGTGGAGGATAATGGATATCTAGCTCCTCATGCGGACGGTTCATCGGTAGAGGTTGTCGTAAAAAAGGATTCTGAGCGATTGCAATTGCTCTCTCCTTTTCAGCCTTGGGACGGTAAAAATTTAACCGGTGCCAAACTTTTAATCAAGGCGTCTGGAAAATGTACTACAGACCATATTTCTATGGCAGGACCTTGGTTGCGTTTCAGAGGACACTTGGATAATATTTCAAACAATTGTTTAATCGGTGCAGTCAATGCATTTAATGATAAGACCAACTTCGTCAAAAATCAGCTAACGGGTGAGTACGGTGGCGTACCGGATGTTCAACGTCAATACAAAGAAGCAGATATCAAAACCGTTGTTGTAGGAGACCATAATTACGGTGAAGGTTCCTCTCGCGAACATGCCGCTATGGAACCCAGACACTTAGGAGTTAAGGTGGTATTGGTCAAATCCTTTGCCCGTATCCACGAAACAAATCTTAAAAAGCAAGGAATGCTGGGAATCACTTTTGCCAATGAGACGGATTACGATTTGATTCAGGAAGATGATACTTTCAATTTTGTAAATTTAGAATCATTTGCTCCAGGTAAATCCTTGAGTATTGAAGTACTTCACGCAGATGGTTCTTCGGATACCATTGAAGCAAATCATACTTATAATGAACAACAAATTCAGTGGTTTAGAGAAGGTTCCGCTTTGAATCTGATTAAAAAACAAAATGCCGCTTAGTCGGGAATCCAAAGAATGAATAAGAAAAGACTCCTTTTTGGGGTCTTTTTTTTTGTCAAAGGCTTAACCAATAGGTCAATTTTAAGTTGATCGATCTAAAAACCGGACCCAATTCTTGCGTATAATAATTGTCATTATAAACCAAATACAAGTCGGAAAGAGGGGCGAAGCGCCATTGTACTCTTGAATTGATTCCTAAATTATTGGTTTGATTGCTGTATTGAATTAAGGTTGACCAAAATAATTTTTTATTTAAAGTCACATCAAATTTGGGACGAATTAAAATCAAATTGGCTTTAGCGTAGGGCTTGGGTAGCTCAATTCGGTTGTAATCCCACTGAAGACTTAGAATTACTTTGGGTTGAAATCGATAACCGGTACTGCCTTGATAAGAGAAGCGCGTACCATTAAAGAAACCGCCGTAAGAAATTTCAGAGGTAAAGATAAAAGGATTAGCCAAGTTGGATTGGTATCGGGCACTCCAATCTCTAAAATTATAACCTCTATTTCCTGGTAGGGGTGTAGCATCTTCAGATCGGCTGGGATCAAAGCTGTTAGATAAATAAATATACTGTTGACTGAATTCAAATTCCAATTGGTCTTGTTTTTTAAATTCTAAGGTATAGTTTACGTTAAAGGTGTGATCGGTTTTTTGATAATCTAGATTTTGTTGAAACCACATCAAGTTCAGTAGACGTAAACTGTGAGAATTCACTCTTCCCGATTGGGGATAAAGGGTTCGCTGAGCTCGAGTTCCCGATTTGATAACGCCGGTTCTGGGTATAAATCCCAGATCCGATCGATAGTCTTTATCTACATAGACCCAATTGGAATAAAACTGCCAAATACGAGTATTGTAAAGCATGGAAGCAAAGCTTGAAAGGTTGCCTTTTTGGTCATTAGGCTGAAAAGATTTATGTGTATAAAACTTTCCGATCCATTTATTATTTGCTGAGGCAAGATTGTAATCCAAACCAACAACCCGATTGTAAACATCTTTTTCCTCGACAAAATCATAGTCTTTAAAATTTTGTCTATTAACCATAAAGAATCCAATTTGAGATTGTCCAAAGACTTTTCGCTGTAAAGCAAACATGGAATTATTGTTAGAGGCAATTTGGTTGCTCAGGTCTTCTTTGTTTTGAATATTTAAAAACCCCAAACGCCAATTTTCATCTAATTTCCCACTGAGGCGCACCCCACCCAAAATAGCATTTTGGATGGTATTTCCGGCCGAATCACGAGCAATTCCGATCCGTCTTGAGAAAAAAGGAATGGCATCTCTAAAACTCCCAAAATTTCCAAAAAGGTCTC
The DNA here is from genome assembly GCA_038108035.1 of Flavobacteriaceae bacterium. Classification (GTDB taxonomy): domain Bacteria; phylum Bacteroidota; class Bacteroidia; order Flavobacteriales; family Flavobacteriaceae; genus MS024-2A. The sequence continues at coordinate 1,617 of JAYNHN010000041.1, read as the reverse complement.
TATTATCAATAAAAAACTGTCGTTTTTCGGGAAGTGATATTTCAAAACGGGTGAGATTAGTGATTACGTCGTCAACTTCTACGTTTGAAAAATCGGGGTTGAGTGTTACGTCTAGATTGAGACCCGTTCCAACGGCTACTTTGAGATCCCCTCCTGACGAAAACGAAGCGTCCGATTGGTTATTGCTAAAATCTTTCGAAGTCAATCCATTGATATATGGGATCAGATAGAGGGGTGTTTTATTTTTTTGAAGGGGTTCTTCAAAAACCAGTTCTCCATAGTATCCAATGTTAATAGGTATTTGATTTTGATCTACGCGTGACCAAATACTTCGTTCATTGTTTTGCAAGTCGTAGCGATAAGTTTGAAATCCCCACTTTTGACTCCCCTCCGGATATTTTAGAGAATTAAAAGGAATCGCCATTTCGATTACAAATTGATCCTCATATTTTTTGGTGGCGGATTGCCACTTGATATCCCAAGTTAGACTGAATCCATTAATTCGAGTCCCCCGCTCAGAGATCAGCCCCTCTCTTTGAACTCCAAAGGCACTAACCCCGAAGAGGAACGCATTTTGACCGTCTCGAAAGGTGTCAAAAAGTACCGTTACATTATCATTAGAGCGTGCACTGAAATCTCTTCGCAAGGAACTTACCACAAAATCTCCTCCTACTTTACTTCGGGCAGTAGCACCAATATACAAATGGGTGTCGCTATACAATAATTTTACCTCAGTAATGTCCTGAGCTTTTATTGAATCGGTAGGAAAAAGTTGCCAAAAATCGGAGGCACTGTTGGCAGTTAGCCACACTCCTTCATCCAAAACTCCGTCTAAAGTCAGCTCCTGATCAATTTTTTTTACCATTACCGAGCGATTTTCTCCTTGCCCTTTCAATAAAAAAAATGAAAGAAGAAAAAAGAGAGTAATTTCTTTTTTTAGAGCATTAATGGATATTATAAAAAGAGTATTACTGTAGTCAGGGGTTTGAACCAATCGCTGCATTCCAAAAAGGGATTATTCTAATAAACATAATTGTAAAAGACATCTACACTTTGACATTTTTTATTCAAAAGGTTTAAAGCTCTTTGATCTTTAGTCAGAATGGACAAACTACTAAAACAGTAATGAACGCTATTTTGTTTTTTCGTATTTATTTGAATAGCGTTTCCAGAGCTCCGTTTGATGCGTTTCTAAGCTAACGGATCTTCCCTGAATAAAAGCGTGATGAATGATATTGGTTCTCATATCGAGGGCATCACCTTCCGAGACAAAAAGAGTGGCATCTTTTCCAACTTCTAGGGTGCCTAATCGATCGTCAACCCCTAAAATCTTTGCAGCATTGGAAGTAATGATTTGTAAAGCAACCTCTTTATCCATCCCGTAAGCAGCAAAACTTCCAGCATAAAAAGGGAGGTTACGGGTGTACATTCGTTCCATTCTTCCACTGACATCCATACTGACCAAAAGTCCTGCTTGAATCAATTTAGAAGCCAATTTGAAGGATAGTTTTGGATCTTGATCTTCGCTATCGGGAAGTCGGTGAGGTCGGGAAACCAGTATTGGGATGTTGTGTTTTTTGAGGAAATCAATTTGTTCAAGAGCCTCATTACCTCCTA
>JAYNHN010000040.1:9202-14353 GCA_038108035.1 Flavobacteriaceae bacterium | reverse complement strand
CGACATTATCTATGCCGAAACCCAACAAGGTGGTTTGCATCGGATTGATTTGTCCACCGGAGAACAAGTAGCCATTCAACCACAAGCCGCCGCAGGAGAGCCCCACGAACGGTTCAATTGGGATGCACCTATTTTGGTAAGTCCTCACGACCCGGCACGCTTGTATTTTGCATCGTATCGGGTTTGGAAGTCCGAAAATCGTGGTGATAGCTGGGAAGCAATTTCAGGCGATTTAACCCGAAATGAAGAACGTATTACTTTACCCATTATGGGTCGTCAACAAAGTTGGGATAATGCATGGGATGTAGGAGCCATGTCCAATTACAATACCATTACTTCACTTGCCGAGTCTCCTGTACAGGAAGGCCTTTTGTATGCAGGAACGGATGACGGTTTTATTCAGGTGTCTGACAATGGAGGTGATAGTTGGCGAAAAATTTCCGTAACCCAACTGGGACTACCCCAACGTACCTTTGTCAATGATATCAAAGCGGATTTATTTGATGCAAACACCGTATATGTAGCACTAGATAACCATAAAGAAGGGGATTACAATCCTTATTTATTTAAAAGTACTGATAAAGGATTGACGTGGAAATCGATCAGTAGCAATATCCCTAAGCGTACCCTGGTATGGCGAATGGTTCAAGACCCAGTAAAAAGTAGTTTGTTATTCGCAGCTACTGAATTCGGCATTTACGCATCTCTTAACGGAGGTAACTCTTGGCAAAAACTTCCGGGAACCCCGACGATTTCATTTCGTGATTTGACCATTCAAAAACGAGAAAATGATTTGGTAGCAGCTTCGTTTGGTAGAGGTTTTTTTGTATTGGACGATTACAGCGCCATGAGAGAATTTACAGAGGATAATTTGAATAAAAAAGGGAAGCTCTTTGTACCTCGACCCGCAAAATGGTATGTGCCCAGAAGCAATGTAGGAAACACGGGGGCAGACTATTATTTTGCTAAAAACCCTACTTTCGGAGCCGTTTTCACCTACCATTTAATGGAAGACTTTAGCACGAAAAAACAAAATCGTAAAAAACGAGAAGCTGAATTGAACAAAGCCAAAAAGAATGTACCCTTTCCGGGATGGGATGCCTTGGATGCCGAGCTGGAAGAACAGGCCGCTAAGGTGGTTTTGACTATAGAGGATGGTCAAGGGAACATTGTAAATAAGGTTAGCAAAAAAGCTTCTAAAGGATGGGTTAGGATGGTTTGGGATTTAACTCTCGTTTATCCATTTGCTATTTGTTTGGAAGGCAATTCAAGAAGACGATATGGTGGAGGTGCGATGGTTACTCCCGGTACTTATAAGGCTTCATTACACTTGGAAGAGAATGGAGTGGTTACTCTTTTGGAGGAGGCGATTTCTTTTGAAGTAAAATCTATACGAGAGGGGATACTCAAAGGGGCTAGTTACCAAGAGTACAATGCCTTCCGATTGGAGTTAACCGATCTTTTAAAAGAAATGAATGCTGTTCAAGATGTTTTATCGGTAAGCACTAAATAATACAAAGCCTTTGTTCAAGCATTGAGTAGGTCTCAATTGGCTCCGGGTATTCTAGAACCGAAACTGACTGCCTTAAAGTCTGATATAACGAAAATCAAAAAAATGGTATCAGGCAGTCCTTCTCGAAGTGAAATTGGTGAACGAAATCCTGCGGGAATGCAAAGCTATTTATACAATGCATTTAACGGAATGGAAAGCACCTACGGACCTACAGGTCTGCACAAGCAAAGTTTAGCCACAGCAAAAGCATTATTGAAAACAGCAAAAGCAGCGGTTCAAAAAATGAGTGAAACTCATATCCCTGAAATTGAGGATGCACTTAAAGCAGCGGGTGCTCCTTACATTAACGGACAAGCTATGAACAACTAGTATCACTTTATATTCTTCAAAAAAGGCTCGATTTAGATTGAGCCTTTTTTATTTGGTTAGAGGTAGATGGGGTGTCAGTTCAAAACACTCCAATTTGAAAAAAGGAATTGAAGCCAATAGATGATCGAAGATGTCTGCGGAAATATGTTCGTAGTTTTTCCAATTTTTATCTTTACTAAAAACATAGATTTCGAGAGGGATTCCTTGAGCAGTTGGAGCCAATTGACGACACATAACAGTCATTTCCTGATTTACCATCGGATGTTCTTGCAGATAGGCTTCTGTATAATGACGGAACAGGCCTAAGTTGGTAAAGTTTCTCCCATTGATTAAGAGGTTTTTATCGATTTTTTTCTTTTGGTTAAATACTTTGATTTCTTCTTTTCTTTGGGTAATAAAAGGGGCAATCCGTTCAATTTTTTCAAGTTGATTAATTTCATCTTTATTTATAAAACGAACGCTTCCGATTTTGATTAATAAGGAGCGTTTGATTCTTCGTCCCGGAGATTCGCTCATTCCTCTCCAATTAATAAAAGAGTCAGAAATTAATTTATAGGTGGGGATGGAAGTAATGGTTTTATCAAAGTTTTGAACTTGTACCGTTGAAAGACTGATGGAAATCACATCTCCATCTGCATGACTACTAGGCATACTGACCCAATCTCCAATTCGAACGGTATCGTTTACCGTGATCTGTACACTGGCAACAAATCCTAAAATAGTGTCTTTAAAAACAAATAAAAGAACGGCAGAAAGTGCTCCTAAAGTGGTCAAAAAAGTACCGATGTCCTTACCTGTTAAAACCGATAAAATCAAAATACCGCCTATAAACCATAGGAAAATCATAAAGACTTGAAGATAACTGTCAAGCGGTTTGTCTTTAAAAGAAGGAACTGTCTTTAGGTAATCGGCCAGCGTATTCAAAACAGCTCGGATGATTCCAATGACCACCACAATGGAAGCAGCTTCTAAAATATTTTTTATCAACAAGTAAAGGGTATTCGAATCATCAAAAATAGGAGGGATCACTTCGTAAAAAATCAGAAGTACGGGGAGATAAGAAAGGATCCGAGGGACTTTATTGTTTAGCATCAAATCATCGAATGAAGATTTAGTTTTAGAGGCAATACGCACAAATATTCCAATAATGACTTTTCGGGAAATCCAAAAGAGAAGGAGTCCCAAAAATAGGATGCTAATTAGCAATAAAAGTTTGGTCAAACTAACGGCCCAATAGGAGGGTAGACCATTTTCTTCTAGAAGTGAAGCAATAAATTCTTTTAATTTTAATAGGCTCATAGCGTTTGATTTGGATACAAAAATACTTTTTTTAAATCAAATGCAATTTTATGTTTAAACCAAAAACAAACGATTGGCCTGCTTTTTAATACTATCTGTTAGAGCTTTAAAATCATCCAGTCGTGTTAGGGGATTAATGAGGACGGTTCGAAGAAATCGTTTATTATTTAGCATACAAGAAGTAATGTAAAATTCCCCTGAATTAATAACGGCATAACGTAATTCAAGTTGCTGATCGTCTGTCAAAAGTTCCGGTAGGTATTGAAAACAAAGAATATTGGATTGGGGTACATAAGGACAATAAAAATCAGATTGTTGTGTCAAAAATTGGTATAAGTCTTGAGTTTGTTGAAAACTATCGCTAACAAAATCGCTTAAAGCTTGTTCGCCCTCCAAGGCAAAGCTCCAAAATAGTTTGGTTCCCAGTGCTGATTTGGTACATTCGATCGTGAAGGGCATGGAATCCATGCCAACGACTTCATTTTCATGAAAAACATAACTCCCTTTTTGATGAAAGTTATTCCATTGATCTTGTTGTCTTTTGAACAAAACAGCGGTACAGAGAGAGGGAACCCTTAGCATCTTGTGAGCATCCCATATTAGGGAATCTGCCTGTTCGATCCCTTTGACTTTGTATTGGTCTTTTTCGGAAAGAAGTGCTACTGCGCCGTGTGCACCATCCACATGAAACCAGAGTTGGTATTTTTTGCAAAAAGCAGCCATAGATTCCAAGGGATCGTAGAGTCCCGTTGAGGTAGCACATGCATTGGCAACCACTGCCATGACCCGTTTTCCTTCTTTTTTGATCTTGGAATATACGGAATCCAATGCTTCGATTTGGATGACTTCGTTTTTATCTACCGGTACAGGAACAAAAGCATTTTTACCCATTCCCATAATGGACATAGAACGCACCACTGAGTAATGTGAAGTACTGGGACCCATAACCACCAAGTCTTTGGGTGTTCCTTCTGTCCACGCTTCTGGGGCTATGGCGGCTCTTGCAGCAGAAAGTGCAGTCATATTAGCCATTGAACCTCCATGGGTTAAAATACCACTGCCATTTTCCGGATGCTTTTTAAAATCATAATAATCGGTGCCTTTAAACCATCCCAATTGATCGAGCATCCAGTGTATCATAAAACCTTCTAGAGTGGCTCCTACGGGACCCATTTCATACAAAGAACTGGGATTATTGATGGTTCCATGAATCCAGTCAGGAATTCCGGAAAGATCTTGAGGAACGGCTACTTGATGCCCCATGTATCGGGGGTTTCTTAAATGATTGGTGTGCTTCAGATACTTTTTTATAAAAGATTCAAGTTCAGTAATGGTTTGAAATCCTTTAGTAAAGTGTTTTTTTAAATCCAATTCCTGAGCGATTTCTAAAGGATTTTTTTGATCCAAAACTTTCCCCTGAAGGGCCTTACTGGATTTGATATATTCTTCCAGTAGCTCTGCTATTATTTTTTGGGCAGCACGGAAAGGAATGCGATTTTGATCGGTCATAAATTTAAAGGGTATTGGTTTTCTGTTTCGTAGGGTCGTAAGTAAAGAAAAAATTTGCCCAAATCACTTTGGATAAGGCATTGATGTAAGGCATCAAAATGACTAGGGTAGAGGAGATTACAACAAAGCTGGTGATCAAATTTCTGGTTTTTCCCAGAACTGCCATTAAAAGATAGACAGCTATGCTGATACCGACTCCAATTCCGTAGGAAACATACATGGATCCGTAAAAAAAACTAGGTTCGATTTTAAAGCGTAAATCACAAGTCGAACAACGTTCGTTTACTTTATTGAAATTGGAAATTTTATAAGGATGTGCTGCTAAAAGATTGCCTTTTCTACACCTTGGACATTTTAGAAACAAAATACTTTTTAACTGGAAAAACATACTAAAATTTTGAAATCTTAAAGGTACAATTGTTCGATTAATAATTGTTTTTATGATTGTGGTTTTGATCCTT
>JAYNHN010000040.1:0-9192 GCA_038108035.1 Flavobacteriaceae bacterium | reverse complement strand
GGTCGTCCTTATTAAATTCTAAAAGCATCAATGAATTTAATCGTTGAGCAAACGATGAAATTCTTTTAAGTGACGTTTTCTAAATGTACTTGGATTTTCTTCGGTAATTATTTTAAAGACTCGATTATAATAAGACAAACTGTGAAATCCCGATTGAAAACATGCATCCGACACGCATTCACCCGCCATTAAATATCGTTTGGAGTGACTGACTCTATATCGGTTAAGGAAGGCGGTAAAGGTATAAGTTGTCATTTTTTTAAAGTATCGACAAAAGGCCTCTTTGGTCATAAAACAGGTATCGGCAATTTCTTTCAATTCTATTTTCCTATGATAATTTTTATCAATAAACGCATAAATCGATTGAAGTCTTTCTTGCTCTTTATTTCTATGTTTATCGTGATAGGGTTTTTTATGCAATACTTCTACTGTTTGAATTTTGGAAAGTAGCTGAAGAATCTCGAGAACTTGAAGATATTGTTCAAAGGGTTTTAGATGTTCTAAATCAAATAATTTTTTGCCAATGAGTGCAGTTTTTTCACCCGAAAAAGCAAGCCCTTTCATTGATTTTTCGAATAGATTTTTAATATCTGTCAATTCCGGAGTATTTTTAAAATGTAGATCGACAAACTCTTTTTTAAGATGTACCACTACCTTTTGATATTCGGTTTGTACACCGTAGTCAAAATTCAAATGCGGAATATGCGATCCAATCAAGACCAAATCACGATCTCTGTAAGTTGAAATATGATCGCCTATATGACGGGTTCCTGTAGCTCCTTGAATGTACACAATTTCGTATTCCGGATGAGAATGCCAAAAAAACAAATCACTCAAACGCGGATTGAACATTAGGCTAAAAGAACGGTCGACTTGGCTGGTAATAGTTTCTAGTTGGACCCTCATTACTAATACAATATTGAATAATTGGCAAAAAAAAGAATACTAATATATCAATATTGTACAATTATTTGTTAAATATGGTAAAATTAATTTCAAATATCCCATCTAGTTTTGTGATGATTTTTAAAGTCATTCGTTATGCAGACAAAAAATAAAGCAAAAAATGAGCAGATTTTTTTAAACTCTCGCCACAAGGAAATCCCAGGAAATCCATCCACTGCCAAAAGTAGTAGTGTACAACTAAGAAAAAACGCAACTTCCTCTTCATTGCGTGTATTAAGCAAAGAAGATTGGGAATTTTGGAATCACAATGGCTATATAGTTGTTAAACATGCGGTTTCTCAAGAACAAATTGACGCTACTGTCAATTTTCTTTGGGAGTTTGATGACAAAGATCCAAACAATCCAAAGACCTGGTATTCTCCATCTCGTGCTAAATTAAAAATGATAGAGCTGATAGGAACAGGAATGGTAGAAGCGTATAATCATCAATGCCTTTGGAATAACCGACAGACCCAAAAAGTGTATGATGCTTTTGTAGACATTTGGGGAGAAGAAAAACTATGGGTAACTATTGATCGTGCAAATTTAAACGTTCCCTCACGCCTAAAAGATGAATATAAAGGATTCATTCACTGGGATTATGACCCAGAGACAAAGCCTCAAAATGTACAAGGTGTTTTAGCACTTTCCGATCAAACGGATGAACGGGTAGGAGGGTTTCAATGCATTCCTTGGTTGTTTCGAAATTATGATACATGGAAAGAGAGTCAGCCCAAAGACCGAGATCGTTTTAAGCCGAATCTTTTGGGTCTAGAAGATCAACTGATAAAGGTACCACTAGAAGCAGGTGATTTACTTATTTTTAATAGTTCTGAGCCGCATGGGATTCGACCCAATCGTTCTAGAGATAAGGTTCGAATTGCGCAATACATTTCCATGATGCCGGCACAAGAGGAAAACGAATCACTGAAACAATGGCGTATTCATTCTTGGAAAAATAGAGTGGCGCCGGAAGGATATGCCTTTCCTGGCGATCCGAGAAATTGGGAGCAGACAAAATACAAAAGAGCAAAATTGAGCCCTTTGGGTGAAAAGTTGTTAGGATTGAAAAAGTGGTAGATTAAAAATCTTTTAAAAACAAAGATTTTTAGATACGATTCCAATTTTTACCATTGGATAATATTTAAAAGCTTAAAATTCATTTGGATTATCCTATTGGTTCAATTGGCTACAAAAAAGGATGTTTTTTTCTTTTCCACTTAGTGTGCAGTCGTAATATTCATGATGAACTCCTTTAAAAAATCGTTTCACTCGTTTGGCCCAGGAATCATGATTGTTACTGTTTCTACCCCCTTTAAAGAAATGATTTTCGTTCGTGTATCCCATGATATCGTAATTTCCTTGTTCAAAACCGGCTAAAACTGACCCTGATTCTGGATGAATAGGATGTTTATATCCAAAAACGGTATGACCCAGTTCGTGATATACAGTTTTTAATCGGCTGGCTTGGAAGGGTTGTAAAATTCCATTTTCTAACCACTTACTTTTAGTGTATTCAATCCATATTTTTTCTGGGTTGCATTTTGCGGAAGCTCGAGCAATAGCAAAACCACTTTCTGTCAATACTCTTTCATTGAGTTCGATATGAGGCTCTTCATTTAAGATGTAGGATAGGTCTAACCCATGTCTTTTTCCATCTTCAATAAAAACTCTTATATAATCCAATAGGTCATTTGATTCGAGTGAAGCGTATAATTCATCGGAATAAAAACCGGTACCTAAATTTCGAAATTCTTCCACTAATTCGTCATCAGTATAATATGAGGGTTCTTTAACAGGAATCAATTTTTTATACTCTATTTTGTCAGTATAAATGGGGTTGTAGATTTCATAAAAAAGAGATTGTCCTCCATTCAAACTGAATTTTTGAAGTGATCGGATTTTTTCGATTAATAAAATCGTGTCCTTATGTAGGTACTTAATATCGATAAATTCTCGGTAGGAAAGGCTTTCTTCCGGGTAGTACTCAAATAGATTTTTTTCTTTGAGAAATAGCTTTTGATTTTGGGTCATGTTTGACTCTGCCAAGGGATAAGCTTTGTATTTGATTACGGTTTTTACAGTAGAATCTTTTAAGAAAAGGTAATCCGCTGGATTTTCAACTTGGTTTCTATAAGAATACAAATTTTGGGTGGTATCGAACCAATTTTCAAAAAAAAGATAGGAGTTGGGATGATCCTTAGGAAAGTCTTTATTCAAGTATTCCCTTTATATAGAAACGACTTGATACATATTGGATTCCACTCCATTTAATTTTTCAATTTCAAATTCCAGTGTTTTTATTTGATTTAAAAAAAATTATAGATTAGTTTCCCAATTGGAATTTTGATTTTGGATTTGGGAGAGTTGATCTTGTAAATTTGAAATTTGGTCTTTTAGATCGGAATTTTTATAAATAAGACTTGTATTTTTATTTTCCAATTCGTAAAGCTCAAACTTGAGTTCTAAAATGGAGTTTTCCAGTCGACTGAGATCTTCCAATGTAAATTCTTTTTGGCAGCTTAGATTTGCTAAAAAGACACCAAATAAAAGGGGTAGGTAGGTTTTTTTCATGATAGTTTGGGTAAGTTAGGTGCTTATTTTTTTTCGAGTTTTTACTTTTCTTGTTCCGATTGATCTCTTTTCTATTCAACATCAAGTTCAACACATTTGGAGAGGTTTAATGAGGGTCGATATTTTTAATGATTTTTTATTAGAGTTCTATATATTCTGATGTTCCCGAACTTCGATCTCCTGTAATCCATTTCCAAAGAAGCTTTAATTTAATTTTTTGATCTGGGGTGAAAGAAATTTGTGCGGTTGCTTTTCCTGCCTTTAGTTTGTTTTCATTTGATAAACATTGATAGAGCATATCTAGTTGATCATTTTTAGGCACGCTATGATTTTACCGAATTTTATGGTGCCTCCGTAATAATCGGCTGTAACTAAATCCCCCTTTTGACTAAATTTAAAAACAGTATCCGTATTGACTTCTCCACTTTGCGTGTTTTCAATCAACATGAATTTTTTAGCATTAAAATCGATTTTTTTCATTTTGTTATTTGTTTTAATGGTCATTTGGGGCTCTTGATCAAGTATTTTCTGAAAATGAAAAAGATGTGAACGGTAAAAGTTTTTAGGAGCTGATTTTTTTTATGGAACGAACAATTTATTTTATGGATAAAGTTACTGCTTCTCCAATAAAACCTGCTTTAGTAAATGCATTAACGGTAAGGGAAGCAAAAAACAAACAAAGAACTTTTTGTTCCTACCATCTGCTTTCAATTTGGGATTAATTTTTATTGAAACCTTAGAAAATGAATAACTCATTAATGAGTTTAAAAAAGGTATTTCCGGTCATTTACTAATTTTTATTTGGACACTTCAAATTCAGGGTTTAATTGACTAGGGATGGGTGCATGGGTTTCATTCCACCATTTTTTGAGAAGATTCAACATTTCTTTAGTTTTTTCAGGATCCATAAGAGATAGATCCTCACGTTCTCCAACATCATTTGCTAAGTTATAGAGTTCGACTTCATTTTCTTCAAAGTAGTAATGGAGTTTCCATTCTCCGTATCGAACCACTGATCCTGGACGGGTTCTAAACAAAGAATCCCGGTTTTGATTATTGATTTTGTTGTAGGCTTGTAAGTAAATTGGGAAATGCCAAAAAAGCGGGCGAATCAAAGTGTCGACTTTTTCTTCCAAAACAGGAGTAATCGAATTTCCATCAAATTTTAAATTAGAGGTTTTAAGTCCAGTATAATCAAGAATCGTTGGGAATAGATCTAAATGGGTGATGGGAATGTTACTAGTTGAATTGGCTCGAATCCGATCTTTCAGCACAAAGAAAAAAGGTTCACGTATCCCACCTTCGTAGTAACTACCTTTTCCCGCTCTTAGGGGATGTTGATTGGTAATACCAAATAGACCCCCATTATCAGAGGTAAAAACAATTAGTGTCCTATCAAACCGATTTTTTTCTTTTAATTTTGAAATCAACAAGCCAATATTTCGATCTAAGTTCTCTACCATGGTAGCATATCTTGAATTGCTTTGACCATTAGAGGGTCGTTTTTGATCGTATTTTTGAAGGAGGTCATTTATGGGCTGAATGGGAGTATGAACAGCATAAGGAGCATAATTCAGAAAGAAAGGCTCATTCACCGTATCAATAAACTCAAGAGTTTTTTCCATGATTAAATCGGTTAAGTATTGATTTTTAGCTCCTTCAATTTTAACATTTTGATAAGGTGGGAGATAGCTTTTGGGGTGTCCATTGTGTCCACCGCCAATATTTAATTCAAAACCATATTCCAAAGGATTTTCACTTAAGTGCCACTTTCCTGAATGGCAGGTAGCGTATCCGATTTTATTTAATATTTCCGGAATGATACTGTGATCTTTAGATAGAGTAGTTGTGTTTTGAATGGGTATTATTTTTCGCTGCTTAGCACTTCCTCTATCTGATTTTCCAACGGTATAAATCCCGTGTCGGGGGGTCCATTTCCCAGTCATCAAACAGGCTCTGCTAGGAGCACAATTAGCGGCAGAAGCATACCCATTTGTAAAGATCATACCTTGTTTTGCCAGATGATCAATGTTTGGGGTTTCGTAGTATTGGCTCCCCATATATCCTACATCTTTCCATCCCATATCATCTACATTGATTACAATTACATTTGGGCGGTTTTCTTGGCTTATTTTCTTGCACGATCCGAAAAGTAATAGTGCAAACAGTATAAGTAGCTGATGCCTCATAATTTGGTTTTATAAAATGATTTTGTTTCACTTAAATATTATAACTCATAGGGCTATTCAATGGTCCTTTTTGTCAATGCTTATAGGTTCCGTCGGGGAGAACCGTAGGCATTTTATAAATAGGATTTGTTAAAAGGGTATAGATTGCAATATCTTTTGTTTTGACTAAATCTCGGGTATTCAATTTCCATTCATGACCAATTTCATTCAATCTATTTTCTTGAGCTCCCAGAATTGAAGTCAAAGCCCAATACAAATACTCGATCGTTTGACAAGAAGCATAATCACAAGTGGAGTCATCATAACTGTACCATGCGCTAGGTGGATAGGAATCAGGGATGGATATAAATCGTCCCCCCCTGGCAGCATCCATCGCACTGGCAAGTTCAGAGCCTATATTTTGACCAAAGGCCTGGGGGTATGCGTAGGAATGTCCTGCATTATTTATGAGATGCAATACTTCTTCTAGCGTGGCATCAAAGATTCCTGTTTTACCATTTGAAACAAACAAAGGAACGGTTTCATCGTTTCCTAAATCTTGACCCATTCTGTCCGAAGGGAGATCGATAGTTAAGTCTTTCTCTTTTTTCCACATGACCAAAAAAGCTTTGTTTTCCAACATTTTATCTAAAACAAGTGGGTTGTCTGCTATTCCGTCTTCATCGTTGTCAAGATATTGAGCCATTACATTTGCGGCGTGTAACAATTTTTTATCTTCTACTTTTGATACGGCATATATATCAATCCCAAAAACAACTACTTTTTTTTCAAAACTTGAAAATCCCTCATCCGAGTGAGCCACTATGTCAAAATTTGGATCTTTACCGGGAGCGATGTACTCGGGATTGGAATTACCCTCCGGATTACAAGAACTAAAAGAAGCCACTACCATCATCTTTAATAGGATCAACTTATGGGTTATCATATTTCGATTGTTTTTTTTCTGTCTTTCGCAAAAAGAGATTATTGTCGGTTGGTTTTTCTCTAGGGTACCAAAAGCAGTTTTATTTTTTATATAAGGTAAAATAAAAAATTGAAAAAAACCTCTACGTGGGGGATTGAATTGAATACATCGTCTTTTTTAACAATTCTTCAATCTTTACCGAATGGTTCTGGAAGCGAAGCGATCATCATTTCGGGATTAAAATTGCTTAAAGCTTTGCTTATTCAATTCTTTAGTTTTCATTTTTTTGACTCTTTAGGGTGTTTTTTCAAATTCTATTAATAAGGATCCAACACTTTTGCTAAACAAAATAGGGGTGATTAATTTGGCGATAAGCGTTTTAAGGATTAATTAGGTTCTTTTAAAACAAAATCTAAGGGGTTTCCATTAAATCGTTTCGATCGGTATGTGGTGGTTGGGATTATTTTCTAAAACTCTACCTTTTTTTCGGTATCAACTTGAGGCCAATCGTCGTTCCATTTTAAATGCCAAATAGCAAGTGAAGCTTCTCCGTTATTGTCTTTGTCATAAAAGTGATGAGAAATATAATAGTCGCTTTCATTGGGATGAAAAATTCCAATATGTCCCGGTCCTACAAAGCGATCATCACCTAATTCTGCTCCATTTGTATCCAAAAATAAAGTTCCGCCCCCTGAAGCTAAATCATTGCCATTTTTGTCTAAGAATGGACCTGTGGGTGAGGTTGATCTACCCATTCTGACATTGTAGGTACTATTTATTCCATTGCAGCATTCATCCCAATTTACAAACAGATAGTAATAGCCGTTTTCTGGGTGATTATAAACATAAGCAGCTTCTATATTGTTTTCATCCAACTGCCCGCCATAGTTCGCAATTTCAATAAATCTGCTATCCGAGCTATTCCAAGTTTTATTATTAGGATCGGTTTTAAGTAATCCGGTTGTTTGGTCTAATTCAGTGATCCAAATTCCTTTGGCGTGAGAGCCGTAAACTAACCAAACACGGTTGTCATCATCTTTGAATACAGCTGGGTCGATTGCAAAGGGTTGCTCCGTATTTTCCGATTCTAATACATAGTCGGTCGATGGAGTAAAACTGAATTCGAATGAACTGGTGTCAACCTGGGCAAAACCAATTTTTGATTCATGCGAATTTTCATCTGAAACTGCCGAGTGATATAATTTAAAGTCATTTTCATTATTTTCAAAAATGGAGGGTGCCCAGAGACCGGTACCGCTATACCATTCCGGATTTCCATCGATATATATATATCGTCTCCTTTTAGTTCCCAACGATTGCTTGAAAAATTATAAATGGACCATTCTACTGCGCTGGCAAAGAGTACCAGTTGATCATTGATTTCTATCAATTGGGCGGGATCGTGAACTCCACTATATATTATTGGATTAACGATAGAAGTCATATCATCGGCGATCTCTGCTTCATCTGATATTTCTTCATCACCAGAGATGTCTTCATCATCAAAGAGTCTTTCATCTTCGGTGAAAAATTCTTCGTCAGATTGTATTTCTTCGTCCCCTTCTGAACACCCCAGTATAAAAACGAGTAGGGGTATTGCAATGATAGTTTTTAATTTCAATTCTCTAGATTTACAGTTCTTAAAAGAGTATTTATAAGATGCAACTTAGCCAATTATAATCAAATGTTAAATTTTAGAATACCTTATTTTTAACCTGTTATTTTTTGCCGAAATCGAAACAAATAGTTCCATTCATTGGCAACGAGTTGTACTCGGTAGGTAAATTAGCTCAACTCACCATTTTATTTAAGAAATCGAAATTTTTTTTGTCTGCTTCGGATACAGCGTTTAGGTATTTATAATTCAGTTATTTTATGTTTTCAATTTCAATTTTCGATCTAAAAAACCCCTTCATATTCGGCATTATAACGAGTCAATGTAACGATAACTCCTTTTTTGCTTTTTCCAATTGAGTTTTAAAGCTACTACATATTTTATAGTATCCTTTTTTTATCCTTACATCTATCTCTTCTGCTATTTCTCTTATTAGTGTTTATTTGTCTAATTCTCTTTTTTCATGTGGGATGTAAAACTTCGTTTTTCCTTCAGATTTTGTGCTTAAAACGTGTTGGTTTTTTATTTTAATAAATGCTATTTTATCAATCTCAATCATTTATTTAAATTTTTGATGGGGATATATAATAAATTGAAAAAAAAGACTTTTGCACTAGCTAAGAGTGGATCATCCTATGAATCAGATTATAAATTAGGGTTCCAACTGTAAAATAAAGAAGTTTAAAAAACATGTGTTTTTTAGCTCAGTATTTTGATGTCTTTTCGTTGATTTTTACCATTCATAGATCCATGTATAAGTTGTGTATTTGCTATTCGGAGCATCGTGTAGTTTTATATTATTTTTTTCTTGCCAGGTTTCACCAGCTCTACAGGTTAATCTTAATCCGTTTTTAAAATAAAATGGGTCTCTATCGTGAAACCTATATCCAGCAAATTTTGCATGCTGTTTATCAAAATATGTCAAACCTGCCAGATCGTTAGCAAAACGACCAGATTGAAAGTAA
>JAYNHN010000039.1:0-14908 GCA_038108035.1 Flavobacteriaceae bacterium | reverse complement strand
GAGTAGAATTCCTTGGAGCAATTGGATCTAATTTTCAAAAATCCTTTTATTGAAATCCCTAAAATTAATTAGAACCAAAGTGCCCAAAGTATCTATAGCTGTGTTGGGTGGTGGAAGTTGGGCCACCGCCATCGTCAAAATTTTGACGGATAGCAAACATCATGTCCATTGGTACGTTCGCAATTTGGAACAAGCTCAAGAACTCCAAAAAACCTATAAAAATCCACGCTATTTAAGCACTATTAAATTCAGACCCCGAAGAATAACTGTCTGCTCAGATATCAATGAAGTGGTGTCTAAATGTGACTGGATCGTTCTCGCTATACCCTCTGCTTTTTTGGCCTCTGAACTCAATAAAATAAAATTTCCTCTAAAAGATAAAACAATTGTTTCAGGTGTAAAAGGGATCGTTCCCGAAACTCAACTCATTGTAGGAGAACACCTTCGCCGGAATTTTGATTTGTCTTGGGAACAGTTTATTGTCATTGCGGGTCCCTCTCATGCAGAGGAAATTGCGCTGGAACGTTTATCCTATCTCACACTGGGTTGTGAAAAAGAAGAAAATGCACTCCATCTGAAACAAATGATTCGGGTTGATTACCTAAAGATCCAAATATCCAAAGACGTAATCGGTATCGAATATGCCGCAACTCTGAAAAATGTTTATGCAATTGCGACGGGAATCGCCTATGGTCTGAATTACGGTGATAATTTTCAAAGTATTTTAATTAGCAACGCTATTCGAGAAATTGAGCATTTCGTAGAAACGATCAGTCTCCAAAAAAGAAACATCAATCAATCCGCCTATTTAGGCGATTTATTGGTAACAGCCTATTCTGGATTTAGTAGAAATCGAAGGTTTGGGACTATGATCGGAAAGGGGTATTCAGTTAAAAGCGCACAAATGGAAATGAAAATGATTGCCGAGGGTTATTTCGCAACGGAATGGGTTTTTAAGCTCAGTAAATCAAAAAAAATAAACACTTCTATCATTGATGCGGTTTACGAAGTACTTTACCTTCAGAAAAGTCCAAAAAAGAGTTTTAAACGTCTTACCAAAAAATTGGACTAAAGGGTTCCCTTAAATTGTTTTAAAAAACGAACGTCGTTTTCAAAAAACAACCGGATATCACTTATTTGATACAATAGCATGGCAATCCTTTCGATCCCCATACCGAAGGCAAAACCCGAGTATTCATTTGGATCGATCCCGCAATTTTCTAAAACATTGGGATCCACCATACCACAACCCATGATTTCCAACCAACCGGTCCCTTTGGTAATCCTATAATCCACCTCCGTTTCAAGTCCCCAATAAATATCCACCTCAGCACTGGGTTCTGTAAAAGGGAAATACGATGGGCGCAGGCGAATTTTAGAGTTTCCAAAAAGAGATTCTGTAAAATATTGAAGAGTTTGTTTTAAATCAGCAAACGAAACGTCTTTGGCAATATAGAGACCCTCTACTTGATGGAAGATACAATGCGCTCTTGATGAAATCGCTTCATTTCTAAAAACTCTACCAGGAGAAATCGTTCGAATTGGTGGTTGGTTTTTTTCCATGTAGCGTACCTGAACAGAAGAGGTATGGGTACGCAGCAAAATATCGGGATCAGTTTGAATAAAAAACGTGTCCTGCATATCCCTAGCTGGGTGGTACTCAGGGAGGTTTAAAGCTGTAAAATTATGCCAGTCGTCTTCAATTTCGGGTCCCTCGGAGATAGTAAACCCAATTTGAGTAAAAATATCAATAATCCGATTTTTGACTACTGATAGGGGATGGCGATTCCCCGATTGAATGGGAAAAGGTGTTCTACTTGGGTCGTTAATGGCTATTTTTCCATCTGTTGCTTTCTGTTGTCCCTGCAAGTGTTTTACCTTTTCAGAGACCGCTTCTTTTAATTGGTTAAGTGCTTGTCCAAATGCTTTCTTATCCTGAGTAGGTACTTCTCTAAAAGCAGCAAAAAGCCGGTTCAAAATTCCTTTTTTTCCAGCATAGCTCACTCGGAATGCTTCAATCTCTTGAGCGTCCAAACTTGAAAAGGCTTGAACTTCTTCTAAATATTCTTTTACTCGATCAATCATAGTACAAAAATAAAGGAGTTTTACGAAATGACACCCTGCTTTACAAAGTAATCTACAATTGCTCCCTTGATTAAAATGCTTTGCTCCCCAGGTTTTAGATAAGGTAAAGGTTCTACCGATTCAAAATGTGGCCAGCCTTCTTCGTCATAAAAATCAAATCGATAATAACCATAGGGTTCTAAAACAGTACATATCCCTATATGAATTAAGTTGATATTATCTTCTTTTCTAAATCGTTGGTGCGGTTTACCAAATTCTTGAAGACCGATTAAAAATAAAACACCCTCCACATCCAATTTTTCAGCGTCTGAAAATTTTTCTGTTAAGAGTTGAATCACGGACTCCCATCGTGATTTCAGTTCGGAATTAGGTGCCTGTTTGGACATACACAAAGATACTTTTTAATAGTTATCCCTTATAGAAAAAATACTAAATTGGCTCCATGAATACAATAGATGTAATCGTATTTCTTTTCTTAGCCTACGGACTGATCAAAGGCCTTATTAAGGGTTTTATTGTAGAAATAGCAGGTATGATCGCTCTTGTCATTGGTGTTTTAGGAGCATTCAAATTTTCCTCCTTATTAGGAGCCTATCTCGGAGTATTTGTTAATTGGGATTCCAGAAGCGTCCAAATCGTTAGTTTTATACTTCTTTTTATGGGAATTATTTTTGCCATTTCCTTGATTGCAAAAATGATAACGAAAGTTCTCCAAGTTGTTGCTCTTGGATTATTAAACCGTTTGCTGGGGGGTCTCTTTGGTTTGCTCAAATGGTTTGTGATATTGAGTGTTTTGGTTTTGATCTATGAGGAAATTAATCAAATTGTTACGCTTTTTCCCGGAACACTTTTAGTAGAATCTATATCCTATCCCTTCCTAAGAGATTTAGGGACGTTGTTGTTTGATTGGGTGATACAAAACGAGACCATTCAGCAGCAAAAACAAATTATCTAGTCTTTTAAGCTCCTAATTTCAGCATTTTTTATCCATCCTTCAGAACCGTTGGCAATTCTTATTTTTTGCCATTCGTCTAGAACGTCCAATAGTTGCATTTTGGTTCCTTCGTGCAATGTAAATTGAATTTCTCCTCTTTGATTGGGTTCTGACCAAACATCCCCTTGTTGGGAAAATAAAATGCCATATTCTGTATTTTTCTTCTCTTGATCCAACTGAAAAGCAATGGTAAAGCTACCCAAAAATAAAAAAAAAGAAAGAAGGGAGAGAAAGAAGAAGATACGTTTTAATTGGGGTAGAGTCAAAAACAAATACGCCAAAAACAGAAAAGTAAAAATCCAAATCATCACAACCGAAAACAAGGACCATGATTGTAAACTCATTCTTGTAAAAAGTTGATTTCTAATTTCGTTTAATTGAGATTCTGGAAGAGGCTCTATGGCATCAATCGTCATGTTTTGAGCATACAAGCTGTTGATTTTGATGTTTTCATTGTCGGGATCCAATTTTTTGGCCTTCTCAAAATAGTATATACTTTCTGCCACTCGATTTAAACGATAATAGGCATTCCCCAAATTAAAGTATAATTCCGCACTGTGTTGTCCCATTGTGATCGTTTGTTCATACAAAGCTATCGCCTCTGAATAGGCCCCCTGATTATAGGCCTTATTTCCTTCTTCAAAAAGAAGCTGCATAGAAGCTTGACCAAATGTGATCTGAACACTCAGAATTAACACTCCAATGACCCAACTCCCTTTCTTAATTTGGGTTTTCAATTTACTATGTCGAATGGTTCCTTTCATAATTGTCGATCTATAGATGCAATAACGCGAATTGCTTTTTCATAATCGGACTGGATACTTACGGATGATCCGGGTGCATACCGTGCTAGTTCACAGTTTTCAATTACGTCTACAAAGCCCAATGCTACTTGAGCATCCACTTGTTTATCTAATAAAAGTTGTTCCATTTTATCTTTACTAAACTCAGTTGTCTCAATTGTTAGTTTGGCTTTTAAATAGTTGTGAAGCGCTCGTTCGAGTGCTTCATAAAAAGCCACTTGATCATGACGCGCCTTTTTCGCAGAACTCAAGTATTTTTTAGCTAACTGTTGAGTGTATTTTTGTTTTATAGTGGAACGATCTTGCTCTTTCTCAAAAACAAACCGTTTGAGTACCCAGCCCAAAATTAACAAGAAAATAGGAGCCAATAGTAAAATCCAAAACCGTCTACTTCCCAAAAAAGGATCGATTTTTATTGGCTTTAATTGGGTTTCTAATTCAATAAATCGAAATTTACTATCGGTAGGTTTTACCAATTTCTTTGCAGCAATTTGATCTACTGAATCAGTGGTTCCCGCTGTGGGTCCTTCAAAAACATCTACAATTAAGTCTTGAGAGCTGAGGGTTTTATATTGAGCTGTTTTAGGATTGAAATATGAAAATTCAATAGGTGGGATCGGATATTTCCCTTGATATTGGGGTACTACTGTATAAGTGTCTTCGACTGTTCCTTGCATTCCTGAAAGTGTAATTTTTACATTTTCAGTATGTTTAGGCTCATATACCTCTAAGGAATTGGGTACATTAATTTTAGGGAGGTTAAAAAGCTTTAAATTCCCCTTTCCACTCACTTTAATTTTGGTTTGAAAAGATTCAGAAGCTTTCAAGGCATCTTTATCTAAAATCACGTCAAAATCAAACTGACCCACTGCACCTGTAAAAGTTGAAGGTTTGTTTTTTTCAGGTAGTGCTTTGACGTTAATTGTTCGTCTCCCGGCAGAAATTGTTTTTTGACCTTGGGTTAAAATTCTTCTTCCAAATAAATCTCTTCGATTGCTTGGGACTGACACGCTCAGATTCAAAGTAAGGGGTTCCAGAGCCAACTTCCCCGTTTTTTGTGGATATAATACCACTTTCCGCCAAACAACCTCATTGAAAGGCTCCCCCTTATATTCTCCTCGGGGATTTACACGGACCTGTCCTATCTTGATTTGGTGACTCCAAAAATCCCCATAAGAGGGTGATTCCAGTTCCTGAACATCCGAGATCGATATGGGGCTTCTAAAGTAAAGTTTATACAAGACGGTTATTCCTTCATTGAGATAGGGTTTACTGTTGGAAATTTCAGCTACTAACTTAATGTTATCATCGGTTAGGTAGTCAATATTATTGGGGTCATTTGGTTTTTCTACTGCTTCTGTAACTTTAATATTTACAGGTGCGCTCTTATAAACCTCTCCTTCAATGGTAATCTGAGCTTGTCCTAGAACGAGGGTTCCCTTTAATTGAGGAGTCAAAAAATAGGTGTAGGTTTTCGAAAAATTCCGAACTCCATTTACCCATGAACGACTTATGGACTGGTTGGGGCCACTAACCACTTGAAATCCTTTGAAATCGGGAGGCATAAAATTGTCTCCATTTTCGTTCATTTCAAAATCTACCCGCAATCGTTCGTTAATTCCCAATTTCTTTTTACTCACCTTCGCATTAAAGCGAACCTGTGCCTGCAAAGAAGTGAGTGATCCCAAGATCATGAGTGATAAAAAAAATTGAGTTGTTAAAAATCGAATCATAGTCACCAATCTTTCTTACCTCTTACCGGTACCCCCTTTACTTTTTTTGCGTTTACTTTATCCTGAACTTTTTTCTCTTGATTATTCATTGCCTCTAATAAGCTTTGAACTTGTTGGGGCGAGAGCTGACCCTGTTTGGGAGGTTGCTTTTTAGTATCGGATTGGTTGTCTCCCTGATTGGGTTTCTCATCCTTTTTTTGATCCCCTTCATTTTTGGGTTCGCCTTCGTCTTGGCTTTCCTGTCCTTCGTCTCCTTCTTTATTCGGATCCTGCTCCTCTTGATTTTCTTGATCTCCCTCCTGATCTTTATCTTTTTCTTGATCCTCCTCTTGTTGCTGATCTTGTTGATCCTTTTTATCATCCTGTTCTTGTTCTTCTGGAGGTTTTTCTTTTTCGAGAAGCTCTTTGGCTAAAGCATAATTGTATCGAGTTTCATCGTCAGAGGGATTGTTTCTCAATGCATTTTTATAAGCTTCAACGGCTTTTTGATAGTCTTTTTGCTCCATATAAACATTGCCCATATTGTGAAAGGCTTTTTGTTTTTCTTCCTTGGATGAAGCAAATTTTTGAGTTTGAAAAAAGCGCTGAGAAGCTTCATTGTATTGTTTATCTAAAAAATGAGTATTGCCTAAATTGTACAACGCAGTTGTTTTTTCAGGTGCTATCGAGAGTGCCTTGCGATATTCTTTTTCGGCTTGAATAAAGGATTCACTTTCCACTTTCTGATTCCCATCATAAATGTGGTTAATAACTTTTCCTTCTTGACTCATTCCGACAAAGCTTCCAAAACAAGTCAGAAACACATAGATTTTAGTCTTCATTTCAGCGATCATTTTCATTAAACAGATTTAATCTTTGTACCCATTTTGTTTGGGTTTCAAACAAAAATAAGTCGATTATCAGAAAAATTAAAGCTCCTACCAAAAAAGCTTGAAAACGGTCTTTGTAGCTTACAAACTTTTTGGCTTCAAATTCTTTTTTATCCATCGCTTTTAATTGAGTTGCGACAAAATCCAAAACGGCCTTTGTATCGTTTCCATCTTGATAATTGCCTTGGGTGGCTTGTGCAATTTCTCTTAATATCTCTGAATTCCTTTTGGTAAGAACGACTTCCCCGTCAAAATCTTTTTTGTAAGAATCAATTACCCCATTTTTTCGTAAAGGAATGGGAGCACCTGCATCGGTACCTACCCCAAATGTAAAAATTTTAATTCCCAATTCAGCGGCTCTAGAAGCTGCATTAGTCGCTTCTTCAGAATGATCTTCTCCATCCGAAATCAAAAAAATGACTCGATTGGTTTGGTCTTCATCATCAAAAAAAGTCCCTGAGAGATCGATCGCACTGTCCAAAGCCGTTCCTTGTGATGAAAGCATGTCGGTATTCAAAGCCTGCAAAAACATTTTAGCGGCTCCGTAGTCCGTGGTAATAGGGAGTTGAGGAACCGCCTGTGCCGCATAGGCAATAATCCCCACTCGATCACTGGCAAGCTGATTTAAGATGGCGGAAACCAATCGTTTCGATTTTTCTATTCGATTGGGGGCTATGTCCTCGGCCAACATACTTTTAGATACATCAATGGCAAAAACAATATCCACCCCTTCACGTTTTACCGTCTCCAACTGAGTTCCTATTTTAGGATTCATAAGACCCAAGACCAAAAAAATAAATGCAAAACTCAAAAGTATAACTTTGAAAGCCGGTTTAAACTGAGATCGATTTGGACTTAATCGTTCTAAAAGCTCTGTTCGTGCAAATTTCCGTTGCGTTTTTCGCTTCCAGCGAAAGACCAAAAAATAAGCAACCCATATTACGGGAAGAAGTCCCATATAATAAATGTATTCGTATACGTCTATTTGATACATGGCTAAATAAAACTTTTAAATAGTGTATTGCGTCCGATCCATTCAAGAAATAAAAGTGACATTGCCAAAAGAATCAGCATACGGTATTTTTCTTCGTAATTGTAGTATTTAAACTCCTCCGTTTCCGTTTTTTCAAGTTTGTTAATTTCTCCGTAGATCTCAGCTAATTTTTTGTTATCAGTCGCCCTAAAATAAATCCCTCCCGTAGAAGAAGCAATTTCTTTAAGTAATTCTTCATCAATTTCAACTTTTGTCATACCGTATTTAAACTCTCCATTGGGCAAAATTGCAACAGGAGCCTTTGCAGTTCCATTACTTCCCAAACCAATCGTGTAGGTCTTAATTCCAAATTCTACGGCCAATTCCGTCGCGATTTTTGGATCGATAAAACCCGAATTATTCACTCCATCGGTTAATAAAATGATGACTTTACTTTTGGCCCGACTGTCTTTGAGTCGATTTACCGAAGTTGCTAACCCCATCCCAATAGCCGTTCCATCCTCTATTAATCCTTGAAAAGAAATTTCACGCAAAGCACTTTTGATAATACCCTTATCACTCGTTATGGGTGTTTTGGTATAACTTTCTCCGGCATAAACAACCAGCCCGATCCGATCAGACAAACGATCGTCAATAAATGCAGAGGCTACTCTTTTCAAGGCTCTTAAACGATTGGGTTTCAAATCTTGAGCAAGCATACTGGATGATACGTCTATGGCCATCACAATATCGATTCCTTTGTTGGTTTTGGTTCGAGTAGAAACATCAACTGTTTGGGGACGAGCAATTGCTAAAATGATCAAGCCCATGGCCATGACCCGAAATACAAAAAGAAGAGGACGCAGCTTTGTCAAAAAAGATGAAGATCCTTCAAAACCTCCCAAATTAGACATTTTCAATTGAGCTTGGGTTTTTTGCCAGGTCAATATATGCCACCCCACCGCCAATGGAAGTACCAAAAGCAACCATAAATAATTGGGATTCGCAAAGTAGATTCCGTCAAACATATATTAAAGTTCCTTTATCAATTCTAAGCTATTGATGATCCGTTGTTCAATCTTAGAGGCATAGCGATCCTCTTTTTCGTACATCATCGTTATAATAATGGTTCCCTCCTCAAAAGTCAATAAGAGCGCATTAAACGAACAACGAGTGCGTTCTTTTTTTTCCTTTTTGGGGTAATCCAAAGTACCGTAAATTTTAGCAACCGGAACTCCCGAAGGAAGAGTTAACTCATCCGTTTTCATTAAGATATTTACCGCTCCCTTTGATTCAAAATTTGAAATAATCGATGTTACCAGCGCTTGACCCTTTTCCATATCTGCTTGTTGTGGATCTGAAGCGGGTTTGTTTTGCTCTTTCTTGGGTGCTGGCTTAGGAAAATCAAACAGTAGATCAATATAAAATGGACTGTCAAAGTTTCCAAAGTTAAACTGTTGAATCGTTTTAAGCTCGTTAGGGATACGTTCCAAAACACGCGGTGTTTCTATTTTGACCGGTGGTGTTCCATATTGACTGAATACCCAATCTCCACTGTACAATTCTTTAGTGGGGTACCTCAAAAGGGTATCTCGAACCGGATAAAATCCATAGATCAACATAGAAACTACTAAAGCTAAAACAGCTAAAACACTCATTCCAGACAGACCCCAAATCCACTGCTCTTTTCGTCTTTTTTTGGCTAAATATTCCTGATAAGCTACCTTTTCTCTTAACTCTTCCTCCGTAGGGTCCGGAAGTGCTTCTTTGGTTTCAATAACCACGTGTTCGACCACTTTCCGGTCTTGATTCGCAATGCGGAATTCGGGTAGAGACTTGGCAAACTTGACTAAGTCTGCATTTTTAAGAACTTCACGTAGACTCTGAAGTGTTGTTCGATCCAAATCCAGCGTCCCTGCATCTTTACGCATTTCCAGTTTTGTCAATAATTCTTCCGAAGTACTTTCCAGTGCGTCGATTTTTACTTCCTCCTCCAAATAGCGTCGAACCACATCTGTCATTCGAGAATAATAGTTTTTGTATTCGTCCTGTTCAGAGGGGGTTTCAGACTCTAAAGCTTTCAACTCCTCAATAGCACGATCAAAAGGAGGCAACTCTTTTTGACGTAGTTCCTTGTGCCTTTTTTGGAAAAGATAGGTAAATAAGGTTCCTATGATAATTAAAGCCAAAACCAATCCCCACAAAACCTGAGCAATAAGGGCATCGTAGTTTTTTTCTACCTCGCTAAGCGGTTTAATATCAAAGAGTTTTTGCTTCAGTGTGTCAACCACTACCGCATTTACCCGTATTGGAATCAAATCGGCTATTTTTGAAAAACCATTCACCAAAACTTGCTGCTGAGGCAAAATATAATCGCCAGAGTCAAATTGAATCAATGCATATTTTTTGGTATACAGGTAGTGTGATTCAGTCCGAAGGGTATCTATTTTGCTTTCTTCCAACAACTCAAAAGGGATAAAAACAGCTTGTTCTGGAAAAACAATCTGGGCCGTACTATCGGCTTTTACTTGAAGGGTGTAGTTCAGCTGTTCGCCAATTTTAACCGCTGTGGTATCTACCGCAACAGTGAGTTCTCCTTTTTCTTGAGACCACAGTAGGGACGTAAATAGAAAAACCGATATGCGTATTTTCCAATGCCTCATTTATATTCTCCTTTTAAAATATCCCAACAATTTTTTGACGTAACTTTCTTCTACACTACAGCTGATATGACCCGCACCATTTTTTTGAAATAACTCTTCATAAACGGCAACTTGTTTTTTGTAGTTCTCTGAAAAACGCATCCGAATTTTCTTGGATTGAGTATTAATCCATCGAGTCTTTCCAGTCTCAGCATCTTTCATAGGAACAATCCCTAAATTTGGGAGCTGTGTTTCTACCGGATCGTACACCCGAATCCCTGTTAAATCGTGTTTTTTGGCGGTAATTCGTAACGTCTTTTCATACCCATCATCCATAAAGTCAGAAAGTATAAAGACGATGGCTTTCTTTTTAAGAACGCCCGATAAAAATTCCAATGTATTGGAAATATTGGTTTTTGAACTTTCGGGTTTGAATTCCAACAACTCTCGAATAATTCTTAAAACATGAGAACGCCCTTTTTTGGGTGGAATGAATAGCTCGACCTGATCTGAAAAAAGAACTAAACCTACCTTATCGTTATTTTGTAAAGCAGAAAACGCAAGAGTTGCCGCAATTTCGGTTAAGATTTCTCTTTTAAATTGGGTCTGTGTTCCAAAAGCCTCGGAACCACTAACATCTACAACCAACATCAAAGTGAGTTCCCTTTCTTCTTCAAAGACTTTGACAAACGGCTCATTGTAGCGAGCAGTCACATTCCAATCAATAGCCCGTACATCGTCTCCAAATTGATACTGACGTACTTCACTGAAAGTCATCCCGCGACCTTTAAATGTAGAGTGGTACTCTCCACCAAAAAAGTGATCGCTTAGGCGGCGAGTCTTAATTTCAATTTTACGAACTTTTTTCAGTAGCGCTTTTGTATCCATTGCGTCCTGTGCTCTAATCTAATTTCGTGATCTACTGTTTCTAGGGAACCTCTACTTCGTTGATGATTTGTGTAATCAAATCCTCCGAAGTTACGTTTTCTGCTTCTGCTTCATAAGTCAATCCAATTCGATGACGAAGTATATCGTAAATGACTGCACGAACATCTTCAGGAATAACATAACCCCGATGCTTCAAAAAAGCATGACACTTAGCAGCAGTAGCCAAATTGATACTCCCTCGTGGTGAGGCACCAAAGCTAATTAAGGGTTTGATTGATTCCAAATTATAGTTTTCCGGATAACGAGTTGCAAAGATTAAATTGAGAATGTAATTTTCAATTTTTTCATCCATATAAACTTGCCTAACGGTTTCTTGAGCGGTTAAAATCTGTTTGGTTGTAACCACTGGTTTTATTTTTTGTTGATTGCTATTTAGATTATTTCTAACTATCAATTGCTCTTCGTTTAGTTTGGGATAATCAATTACTGCCTTAAGCATAAAGCGATCCACCTGAGCTTCCGGAAGCGGATAGGTACCTTCTTGTTCTACCGGGTTCTGCGTAGCCATTACTAAAAAGGGGGCTTGAAGTTTGAAGGTAGAATCCCCAATGGTGACTTGTTTTTCCTGCATGGCTTCTAAAAGTGCCGATTGTACTTTTGCCGGGGCTCGGTTGATTTCATCCGCCAAAACAAAATTGGCAAATATGGGGCCCTTTTTGATGGAAAAGTCGTTTTCTTTTATGTTGTAAATCATTGTACCTACTACATCCGCCGGTAACAAATCCGGCGTAAATTGAATTCGACTAAAACTTCCTTTTACTGCTTGACTTAACGTGTTGATTGCCAGTGTTTTTGCTAGACCAGGAACGCCTTCCAGCAATATGTGTCCTTTACCTAGTAAACCAATCAATAATCGCTCTACCATGTGCTTTTGACCTACAATTACTTTATTGATCTCCATGGTCAGAAGATCTACAAACGCACTCTCTTTCTCAATTTTTTCGTTTATGGCTCTGATATCTGCCACTCCATTGGTACTGTTCTCCATAGGTACTTTCAATTTTTTTAGGATTGCAAATTTGAAAAATTAATTATTTTTTTGCTGTTAACAATTGGTTAAAAATTACTGACTTATTAAAGGCAGAACCTATCAATTGTCCTTATTTTAGGAGTGAAAATAATGTATTTTATCTAGATGAAAACCTTTTCGAGAATAATTTCAGGAACTATGACTTGGGGTGCATGGGGAAAACAATTTAAAACCGACAAAATGCAAGCCTTGATTGAGGAAACTATCTCGCTGGGAATCAACACTTTTGACCATGCAGATATTTATGGTGGATATACCACGGAGGCTGAGTTTGGCAAAGCCTTTCAACAATCATCTGTTCCTCGAGAATCCGTTTATTTTATCTCTAAATGTGGTATCCAATTTCCTTGTGAACAACGCCCTTTAAGTGTCAAACATTACGACTATACTGCTAAACACATTCGAATGAGTGTTGAACAATCTTTAAAAAATCTTAAAACAGACTATTTGGATGTTCTGCTTCTTCACCGTCCCAGCCCGTTAATGGATGCCGAAATCATTGCAAAAGTAGTTCAGCAACTACTGACAGAAGGTAAAATAAAATCCTTGGGGGTATCCAACTTCACCCCCCCTCAAATGGATTTAATTAAAAAAGAAATTCACATCCAATGGAATCAAATTGAATGTTCTTTGACCCATGAAACCCCACTTTTTGACGGATGTCTAGATTATTTAAAAGTACACGAAATAGGAGCAATGGCCTGGAGCCCTTTGGGAAGTTATTTTAAAGAAAATAGCACCCAAGAAAAACGAATTCAAAAAACCATGCGTCCGCTACTAGAAAAATACAACTGTTCAGAAGACCAACTCTTGTTGGCTTGGCTGATGCATCATCCTTCTCAAATTTATCCCGTAGTAGGAACTACTTCTACCAATCGACTCAAAAACGCTTTGGATGCTGAAAAAATAAAATTGGAGATTACCGACTGGTTTCTACTATTAGAAGCCAGTATGGGTCAAGCCCTACCTTAAACTCAAAAAAATGGATACAAAAATAGTTTTAATCACAGGAGCTAGCAGTGGAATTGGTTGGGCGACTGCCGAACGCTTTGCGGAACAAGGAGCCAAACTGATTCTTTGTGGAAGAAGAAAAGAAAAACTAGAAGCTTTGGCTCAAAAATTGGACGTAGAAACCCTTCTCCTTACATTCGACGTACGGGATCGGGATGCCGTTTTTGATGTGCTAGGAAATTTACCCAAAGAATGGGAATCTGTAGATGTATTGATCAATAATGCTGGGAATGCACATGGTTTAGACCCGGTTCAAAATGCCAGTATTGATGATTGGGATGCCATGATTGATGGAAATGTAAAAGGATTGATGTATGTCACCAAAGCCCTTTTACCCAAAATGATCGAAGCCAAAAAAGGACAAATCATCAATTTGGGCTCCATCGCAGGCAAAGAAGTATATCCCAATGGAAGTGTCTATTGCAGCAGTAAATTTGCCGTAGATGCCTTTACTCAAGGGTTGCGGATTGATCTCAATCCTGAAGGAATTCGTGTAGGGGCGATTCACCCAGGCTTGGTGCAGACAGAATTTTCAGAGGTGCGTTTTAAAGGAGACTTAATCCGTGCCGAAAATGTATATAAAGGGATTGATGCCCTATTGGCCGAGGATGTAGCAGATGCTATTCTTTATATGGCCAATGCTCCTGAAAAAGTGAACATTGCCGATCTGGTTATTCTCCCTACAAGACAAGCGAATGCATACGTAAACAATAGGCAGATTTAAAACTTAAATCTTTTTTGAGTTTGTTCCTTTTTCGTAAATTGCAATAACCTTTTAATCAGAAAGCTATGCCCTCTATCCATGTCAGCAAAAATATTTTTATTGAAAAAAAGAAAAAAGATATTTTTCCTTTAATCAATGATTTTCACCACTGGCCTAAATGGTCACCTTGGCTTCTAGCCGATAAAGAAGCCGATTTAAAAATTGATTCAGATGGTCAATTTTATTCTTGGAATGGAGCCATTACCGGCAGTGGAGATATGAAAATTCGTTCTAAAGAAAAAAATCAATCCGTCACTTACGAGCTAAACTTTTACAAACCTTGGAAATCCCATGCGGTAGTTCAGTTTCTTCTCACCGAAAAAAAAGGAGGAACTGACGTGAACTGGACCATGAAAAGTAAACTCCCCTTTTATCTTTTTTGGATGAAAAAATCCATGGAAGTCTTTGTAGGGATGGATTATGAAAGGGGATTGCTCCTACTTAAAGACTATGCCGAACACGGAACCACATTTTCTTCCATTGAATTCGACGGAATAAAAACATTTGAAAGAACTTTCTTTATTGGACTTCATAGAAAATGTCTTTTTGAAGAATTTGACCATTTGATGACTACTGATTTTCAAAGTCTGATGCCTTACGTAATGGAGCATTATAGAGATCAAATCCATGGGGCTCCCTTTTCAATCTACCATCGTTTTGACCCCATAAATAACAAAGTAGAATACACCGCTGGAGTCCCGATAAAGAATAAATTTGAGGAGCTGAGAAAAGACTTGTTTTTTGGAGAATTGCCTCAAATGAAAGTTTACAGTATGACCCATACGGGTCCTTATCGACATTTAGGAAATATATGGTCTGCCCAAATGATGCATCAACGTGCCAAAAAATTTCAATCTAAAAAAGGGGAACACCCATTCGAAGTGTATCTAAACAGCCCTACCGATACTCCTGAAAATGAACTAAAAACGTCCGTAATGTTTCCGGTAATTTAGTTTTCATTTGCAAAGTTGTTGAAAACAATATTTAAAGGTTACTTTACCTCCATAAATAAATCTTTAGAACGGAAATAAGCATAATACTACTTCGACTAAAGCCA
>JAYNHN010000038.1:7783-15021 GCA_038108035.1 Flavobacteriaceae bacterium | reverse complement strand
TTCTTGACCTCCTTGCCATGCCAACAAAATGGCATCAACTTGGTCTTTCCAAGAAGCGGTTTCAATCACTCCACCGATGTTTAAAACAACAACTACCTTTTTATCTGCCGCATGAAAGGCAGAGCAAATTTGTGCAATTGTATTCTGTTCGGTTTCACTTAACATAAAATCATCTACCTTGATTCGGTCTCCTCCCTCACCACTGTTACGTCCAATGGTGATAACTCCCAAATCGGAATCGCTTACAATATCTTTTATTTCAGCCTCTGAATAGGTAATTTGAGGAGGAGAATAGGGATTCGTCATGGCACTCAATCCTTGTGGCTTAATAAACTGTTCTTTAAAGTTGGCTTTATGTTTTTCAAATACCTCCCTTGAAGTGGTATTGATTTCAAAACCGGCATTGATCAGTCCTTCTTCTAAGGAAACGGTATAGGCTTCATTCACATCTCCAGAGCCGGTACCCCCTGCTATAAAATCAAAAGAGGTTACGCCCAATAGCGCCACGGTTTGATTTTTTTTTATGGGTAAAGTGTTGTTATTTTTAAGTAGAACCATTCCCTCAGTTGCAGATTCACGAGCAATTTTAGCATGTCGATCTAAATCCGGGTTGTTGCTATAGGCATAATTTTGCATCTTTTTAGACTGAAGGATCAATTGTAAAATCCGCCGAGCAGAAGTGTTGATTTCTTCTAAAGTAAGCGTGCCATTTTCAGCGGCTTCCTTGAGGTCTTTCCACTGAATATTGGTACCGGGTTCTAATAGGTCGTTTCCAGCAGCGATCATTGCAGCAGCATCATTTCCTCCAAACCAATCGGTCATTACTAATCCTTGATACCCCCATTCCCCACGCAGTATATCGGTCAAGAGGTCTTTTTTTTCAGCCACATAGGTTCCATTGATTTTGTTATACGAAGACATGATTGTCCAAGGCTGAGATTTTTTAACGATGATTTCAAAACTCTTTAGGTAGATTTCACGCAAAGCACGTTCTGATACTAAGGCATCGTTTAAGGTACGGTCTGTTTCTTGATTGTTGGCAACAAAGTGCTTGACCGAAGTTCCTACGCCTTGCGATTCGATTCCATTAATCATGGCGGCACCTATATTCCCCGTTACAATGGGATCTTCTGAGTAATATTCAAAATTTCGACCACAAAGAGGATGTCGGTGAATGTTTGCACCTGGACCCAAGATTACATCGATTCCATACTCTCGGGCTTCGGTGCCCATAGCAGTACCGATTTGGTGGACCAGTTCGGTATTCCACGTCGAGGACAATAAACTACCAATAGGAAAAGCAGTGCAATAGTAGGTTTGATCTTCACCCTCTCGGGTGGGATTGATCCGCAAACCCGCAGGACCGTCTGATAAATAAAGGGTAGGAATCCCTAACCGGGGTGTGGGTACCAGCGTCCCTACTGCTCCTGAGACAGCGGTATTTCCCATCCCCATGGCCGAAGCAATACCCGAACCTTTAAGGATGTGAATTTTTTCTTCTAATGTCATTTGATTTAAAAGATCCTCTACCCGTTCTTCGGTGGTTAATCGATCGTCTTCATAGGGATCTAGTTTCCCATTTCCATTTCGGTCTAAAAAGGGATATCCATTGACACGTATTTCTTGAAGTGGAATAGTTTCAGTATTGTCCTCCTCAAATGAGAGAAAGGTTGAGTTGAGATACCATCCTCCAGCAATCCCAGATAAGATGATTAACAAAACAAGGATGCCTAATGACTTCAATATAAACTTGAGCACTTTATTCATTACAAATTATTTAATATAGTATGTACTTATTTCAAAGATATTGTTTTTTTAATTTGACTAAAAACCAATAAACTTTTTTACAATAACCCTTAATTAATTCAATACAATCTATTGGATTTAGTAGTGTTATCTAATCGGATGAGTTAAGGTTTTCCGATTTAATTTTTCGAATTTCATCTAAAAATCCATTGAGAATGGGATTTGGATTGTTGGTGTGCCAAATGGCAGACAGCACTGTTTTTTGAGGCAATTGATCCAATTCGATAAATTTTACTCCCTCCATGTGATCCATCCGAAGGGACCGGGGGACTATGGAAATACCAAAATGATACGCTACTAACTTATAGATGGAGTTGGAGTGTATGGTATTGTGAGATACAATGGGTGAAAATCCACTATCATCAAAAATTTGCATGACTTTTTCATAATAAGAAGTGCTGTATTTGGGATCAAATAAAATAAACGATTCCTCTTTGAGCATAGAAAGATCGGTAATGTTTTTGGAATCAATGGGGTGATCACTAGGCAATACTAAACAAAAGGGTTCTTTTAAAACCGCAAAGGATTTTAATCCTTTAGGGACTCGCTCCAGCCTTACAAAGCCTATATCGAGTTCTTGAGCCATCAATGCATCAATTTGCTGTTGGTTTTCCATTTCTTTAAGATGAAATCGTACTTGAGGATATTCTTTTTGGAAGGCAAATAACAATTCTGGGATAATCCTCTGCATTGCGGAGCCTACATAACCAAACTTTAAATTGCCGAAAATTCCCTGATCCAGTAACTGCGCTTGTTGTATGAGATGGTTTAACCCTTTAAAGTGTCCTTGTAAGCCTTTTTGAAGGTAGCGTCCAGCAGGAGTTAAGTTTACTTTTCTATTGGAGCGTTCAAAGAGTTGAATTCCAATTCCTTGCTCCATTTCTTTTATTTGTCGACTTAATCCCGGCTGAGAAATATAAAGCTTTTCGGCAGCTTTTCTAAAATGCAATTCTTCGGCAACGGCTAAAAAATAGCGAAGATGTCTACTCTCTAATTGATAACCCATAGGTATTGATTGTATAAAAAAAAGATCTTATTAGGCATCAAATTTAGAATTAAATTTGAAAGAATCGGAATTTTAGTTTATGCAATTTAAATATGGAACGGATACATTAACGCTAAATACAATAAACCAAATCATACGAGGCGAACGGAAGGCAGTTTTGACTGGTCAAACGATTCAGAAGATAAAGACTTGTCGTGATCGTGTAAAACAGATTGTTGAGTCGGGTAAGACTGTCTATGGAATCAATACGGGTTTTGGCCCTTTGTGTGAAATACAAATCTCTCCTGAAGAAGCAAGTAAACTTCAAGAGAATTTGTTGATATCTCATGCGGTGGGTGTGGGTCAACCGATCGATCAAGAGTTGTCTAAAATCATGTTGATCTGTAAAGTACACGCTTTGTCTCAGGGTTATTCCGGGGTTCGACTGGAAGTAATTGAACGGATGCTCTATTTTATGGAAAACGACTTGATTCCGGTGGTTCCAGAACAAGGATCGGTGGGAGCTTCGGGAGACCTTGCGCCATTGGCACATTTATTTTTACCACTTATTGGCGAAGGAGAATTATGGCTAAATAAAAAAAAGGTGCCTTCAAAAAAGGTATTAAAAGAAAAGCATTTGAAGCCCCTTCAGTTAGAGTCAAAGGAAGCATTGGCTTTGATCAATGGAACACAGTTTATTTTGGCTCATGCAATAAAAGGTTTACAAAAAATGGACTATTTGTTAGATCTTGCCGATGTTGCTGGAGCCATGAGCTTGGAAGGGGTTCAGGGAAGTGCTGCCCCTTTTGAAGCCGATTTGCATCGTTTACGTCCTTTTCCAGGGAGTGTCTATGTTGCGCAGCGACTGCGGATGTTGATGAAAGATTCGGAAATTCTGGGATCTCATCTCCACTGCGATCGAGTGCAAGACCCCTACTCCTTGCGTTGTATTCCTCAAGTTCACGGAGCCTCTAGAAATGCTTTTGAGCATTTAAAAGAATTGACCGAAATTGAGATGAATTCCGTTACCGATAATCCTATTATTTTGGGAGAAGGGTTGGCACTCTCGGGAGGAAATTTTCATGGACAACCCTTGGCAATGGCTTTAGATTATAACGCTTTAGCAGCTTCTGAATTGGGAAATATTTCGGATCGAAGATGCTATTTGTTGCTGGAAGGGAAATACGGTTTGCCCCGCTTATTGACCAAAAAAGGGGGGCTTAATTCCGGATTTATGATTCCACAATATACAACTGCAGCCTTGGTTACAGAAAACAAGTCCTTGTGTTTCCCAGCTTCGGCAGACAGTATCCCCACTTCTTTGGGTCAAGAAGATCACGTTTCTATGGGTAGTATTTCCGGGCGAAAGTTCAATCAGATTCTTCACAACGTTGAGAAAATTCTGGCTATTGAATTAATGTATGCTGCTCAAGCGATTGAGTTTAGAAGACCCTACAAAGGTTCGGCTCTTCTGGAAAAAAACCACCGACTTATTCGAGCACATATCGCTCCTTTAGAGGATGACCGATTGCTCAAAGACGATATCGATACCATGATTACTTTGGTTCAAAGTCAAAAATTTACCGTTAAATAAAGAAAAAAAATGACCCTTTTTCAAGAACAGATCCGCCAAGGGATTCCAGCAGAGTTGCCTCTAAACAGAGGCGAGTCTGAAGGAGTTAATAGAGCGCCAAAACGAAAAGATATTTTGTCCAAGGCGGAAAAACAATTGGCCATTCGGAATGCACTTCGTTATTTTCCAAAACATTGGCATCATGAATTGGCTAGGGAGTTCGCGGATGAGTTAAAAAATTATGGACGAATTTATATGTACCGTTTTAAACCGGAGTATCCAATGTATGCTCGATCCATAGAAGAATATCCAGCTAAATCTCCTCAGGCAGCGGCGATCATGTTGATGATTCAAAACAATTTAGACCCTGCAGTTGCTCAACACCCAGAGGAGTTGATCACCTATGGGGGTAATGGCGCAGTATTCCAAAACTGGGCACAATACCTTCTGACGATGCAGTATTTGTCTATAATGACCGATGAACAAACACTACATATGTACTCGGGTCACCCCATGGGTTTGTTTCCTTCCTCTCAAGAGGCACCTCGAGTGGTAGTTACTAATGGAATGATGATCCCCAATTATTCTAAACCGGATGACTGGGAAAAATACAACGCGTTGGGAGTCACTCAATTTGGACAGATGACTGCCGGATCTTATATGTACATTGGCCCGCAAGGCATCGTACATGGCACGACGATTACCTTGATGAATGCTTTTCGTAAAATCTTGAGCTCAGAGGAAAGCCCAAGAGGAAAAATTTTTCTAACTGCTGGTTTGGGTGGGATGAGTGGTGCCCAACCCAAAGCGGGTAACATTGTTAATTGCATTACCATCTGTGCAGAAGTAAATCCCAAAGCGGCTTACAAACGCTATGAACAGGGGTGGGTGGATATTTTAATTAAGGATATGGAAACTTTAATTCAAAGAGTTCGGCAAGCTCAGCAGCAAGAAGAGGTGGTTTCGATTGCCTACATTGGAAATGTAGTGGAGGTTTGGGAGCGTTTTGATCAAGAAAACATTCGGATTCATCTGGGTTCAGATCAAACTTCGCTCCATATTCCATGGACTGGAGGTTATTACCCTGTAGGAATTTCTTATCAAGAGTCCAATCGTATGATCCGTGAAGATCCTAAAGCCTTTAAGTTAAAAGTAAAAGAGTCTTTGCGACGACAGGTGGAAGCGATCAACAGACATACTGAAAAAGGGACCTATTTTTTTGATTATGGGAATGCGTTTTTATTAGAAGCTTCCCGTGCCGGAGCAGATGTTAAAGCAGAAAATAACATTGGCTTTAAATATGCTTCTTACGTACAAGATATATTGGGACCCATGTGTTTCGATTATGGATTTGGTCCATTTCGATGGGTTTGTAGCTCTGGGAAATACGAAGATCTCGATCGAACCGATCAAATTGCCATAGATGTACTAACCGAATGTATGACCCGGGCACCTCAAGAAATTCAGTTGCTGATGCATGACAACATCACTTGGATCAAGAATGCCAAAAAAAATAAAATGGTTGTGGGTTCAAAGGCTCGGATTCTGTATGCAGATGCGGAAGGGCGAACTCAAATTGCACTCGCTTTTAATCAAGCCATTGCCAGGGCAGAAATTGGCGCCATTGTATTGGGTCGAGATCACCACGATGTCAGTGGAACGGATTCCCCCTTCAGGGAGACCTCCAATATTTACGATGGCAGTCAGTTTACTACCGATATGGCCATTCACAATGTCATTGGTGACAGTTTTCGAGGGGCTACTTGGGTGTCCATTCACAACGGAGGCGGGGTGGGCTGGGGAGAAGTGATCAATGGAGGCTTTGGTTTGCTACTTGATGGAACGTCTCAAGCAAAAGATCGACTTAAAAGCATGCTTTTTTATGATGTAAACAATGGTATTTCCAGACGCAGTTGGGCTCGAAACAAGGGAGCAATTTTTGCAATCCAACGAGAAATGGAGCGAAGCCCCAATTTAAAAGTAACTTTGCCCCATGAGGTAGAAAATCGTATTTTAAAGGATCTTTTTGAATGAGAACACTTTTTAAAAACATCAAAGAACTGATTCAGGTACGCCCTGAACCCATTTCAAGGGTAGAGGGTGCCCAAATGAAGGTTTTACCAATCCTTAAAAATGCCTATTTATGGGTTGAAGAAGGACGAATTGCAGATTTTGGAGTGATGTCCAATTGTCCTGAAATAACTGCTGATGAGGTCGTGGATGCTAGTGGTAAAATGATTCTGCCAGCTTGGTGTGATTCCCATACTCATTTGGTCTATGCAGGAAATCGAGAGGGTGAATTTGTCGATCGAATCCGAGGATTGAGCTATGCAGAAATTGCCCAAAAAGGAGGGGGGATTTTAAATTCAGCAAAAAAAGTACAAGAATGTTCAGAGGAATCCTTGTTTCAACAAAGTAAAGAGCGTTTGGAGGAAGTCATGCATTGGGGTACAGGAGCTATTGAGATCAAATCAGGATATGGATTGACTCCGGAAGCTGAATTGAAAATGCTTCGGGTGATCCGTCGCTTAGGTGACAGCTATCCATTAGCGGTTAAAGCCACTTTTTTGGCTGCTCATGCACTTCCCGATTCGTTTAAAGGAAATACTTCAACTTTTTTACAAACTATGATTGAGGATGTTTTGCCTCTAATGGCTCAGCAAAATTTGGCAAGCTTTATAGATGTTTTTTGTGAAAAAGGTTATTTTTCAGTAGCAGAAATGGAACAATTGTTAGAAGCTGCAAGTACCTATGGATTGGTTCCCAAGGTTCACGTCAATCAATTCACCGCTATGGGGGGTATCGTTGCTGCCGTGCGGCATCATGCTCGATCGGTAGATCATTTGGAAGTGTTGGAACCGGAGGACATTAAAG
>JAYNHN010000038.1:283-7683 GCA_038108035.1 Flavobacteriaceae bacterium | reverse complement strand
TGAAATTGGTAAACAATATGGTTATCAGTTTATTAAAAACTTGAATCTCAATCATTCATCAACACAACTTTATGAGGGAGAATACCCTGATATTGCGTTGCTTGGTTATGCTTGCGATGAGGGGGTTCGTAGAAATAAAGGGAGAGTCGGTGCACTGGAGGGACCTGATGTCTTAAAGCATGAATGGGGGAAGCTGTCTTATCACCACTATGAAAAACGGGTTGTAGATTTGGGAAATTTGATCTGTCCAGATCGTAAAATGGAAAATTGCCAAAAAGAACTTTCAAATTGTATCCATTATTTGCTAGCAAATTCCATCTTTCCTATTGTATTGGGAGGCGGTCATGATATGGCTTATGGACATTTTAAGGGTCTTTGGGAATTTTTAAAAAGTGATAGCAAGTCTCGAATCGGGATCATCAATTTTGATGCGCATTTTGATTTACGACCCTTATTGAATCAAGCGCATTCGGGGACACCTTTTTATCAAATTCTAATGGAACATCCAAAACGAGTGGATTATTTTGCCATTGGCATTCAAGAGTCCTCCAATTCTCCAGAACTTTTTGACATAGCTCGAAAAAATCAAGTTGAATACCTATTAAATCACGAATGCAATGGAATTGATTTTCAGGCTGTGACTGACCGATTGGCCACTTTTGTCGAAAAAAACGACTATTTGTATCTCTCCGTTGATATGGATGGATTTTCTTCTGCTTTCGCCCCAGGTGTAAGTGCACCTTCTCCTATGGGATTGGATCCTTTTTTTGTTCTTAAAACCCTTCAATATCTGTTCCATACTCAAAAAGTAATTTCATGTGATATTGCCGAACTCAATCCTCGTTTTGATTCCGATCAACAAACCGCTAATCTAGCAGCCCGATTGGTGGATTTTATCATTTCTGCGGTCTAATCCTTGTTTT
This sequence comes from Flavobacteriaceae bacterium, assembly GCA_038108035.1. GTDB lineage: Bacteria > Bacteroidota > Bacteroidia > Flavobacteriales > Flavobacteriaceae > MS024-2A. The sequence continues at coordinate 6,760 of JAYNHN010000038.1, read as the reverse complement.
TTTAAAATGGTAGAATTAATATTAGAGATTAATAACTTCAAAAATCTGAATTTCAATATTTTAAATAATATTCTAACTATTGACTTAGAAATCAATCGATTGTCGGATTTTTTGAGTAAGAGATTGGGAAGTCGTTTACGTTTTAGGGAGCTGCATTCTTTTTGTTTTGCTTTCGAATCCAGTAGCTAATGTAAAGACTTCCTAGGACCCCCGGCGCAAACCAATTCCATAGTTCTGGTAAAATTTGATTGACGACAAAAAATGCCGAAACAGCAGCAATGTATCCTCCGGTCATTTTTCCAAGGTGTAATTTTAACCAGCTTTTTCTGAGTCGTTCGGGTTCTTTGAAAATTTTTAAATCACGATAGCCAAAACCCAACCCAACCCATCCAAACACACCAAAAACGATGTTTATTTTTCCAAAAATGAGAACTGGATATATAAACATACAAAGTCCTATCAGGATAATCAAATAGGCAATGATTTTATCGGTCTTTAAGTGGTATTCTCTTTGTTTAAATCGTAAACTTCGAAGTCCGCTTATTAAAAAATAAGTGCTAAAAAGACCTATGGAAAATAAAAAGGGGCTTTCGTGATTGGGCAGAACTGAAATGACAAAGGCAGCTATTGCAGAGATTAACATGGAATAAAAAAACAACCTTCCGCTTTGTTTGTGGATAAGGCTTCCTTTTATTGCAATCAAAGCAATGGCTCCTGATAATAGAGCCACTCCACCTGAAGGGGCATGGATATAGAGGGTTAAAATTGTAGCAAGTGTTTCAATTTCCATCGGGGGTTTTTTTTAGAAATTTGTATGAGTGCAAAGTACAAAAGAAGGGGGAGTTCTTTTGGTGTAGACAATAGATATTTAAATTAGATCAATCCGATGGGTTGGATTTGATTTTTTTGATTGCAATTGCATAAAGTGGGATCCAAAAGATAAATGTACTCTCTATGATCCGTTGGTATAAGTCGCTATAATTCCCATCCGGGCTAAAAAAAAATAAACAAACAAAACTTATGCTAAGCATTCCCAAGATAAGAGAAGGCAGACAAAGGGGATTCAATTTTGAAACTTTTTTAGGCCGATCCTTATTATCAAAGTGCAAGTGGGAATAAAAAGACGGGTAAGCATTCCGGCTGCCATATGAATAATTTGAGAAGTATTGGGATCAATCCATTCTTTATTACAGCCGGAATTACACGGAAATAATCCAATAAGAACCGTCTCGAAACTTTAAAAAATTCCCAGTCCGTAAAATCCAATCTGAGTCACTTTGGATGGCTGCAAATACGAAACACCAAAAAAGAAAAAAAAATAAAATTCCACTGGGGATGAATCCCAAAGCTCTTAGAACCCATCCATATTCAGTATCCACGGCATAGCTTTCACGGATTAATTGACTCAATATACTATAATGGTTGAGAAGCATAACCCCTAGTACAGATGGAATAATAAATAAACTGAAACCTAGAACATCAAAATAAAAAACAGCTTGAGCTCTCATAGAAGCGGTGTTTTATAAAAATAGAAAAACAGATATTTAAATCATTCTCTCATATGGTATTGTTAAGGACCGATGATTTGTGAATGAAACGAAGCATCCCGAAGGGTAAAAGTTCATTTATATTTTTAGCCACTGGATTTTTCTTCGTATTCTGGACAGTCTAATCTTATTTCTTGATTCGATAATTCTTTTTGAAGTAAATTACAATAATCAATATCCTTATTTTTTTGATAATACTTACAGCCAAAACAGGTACGTTGTACCTTCAATATTCCCGTACGATTCAATTTGTATATAAGTTGACTTAATGTTCCAAATAAACGTTCTAATTCTGTATTCGAAAAATTATCAATTTGCTTTTTTAATGGATTTGAAAAATCATAGGTTTTAGAAACTATATCATTGCCTAGCGCTGATAATGATATTGAATACTTGCGATTGTCTGAGTTTGAATAATCTTTTACTATAAGTGCTTTTTTCCCTAAAACTTTAATAGCATCACTTACTGTAGGCTTAGTAATATTAAATTCTTTTGCAAGGTGACTTACATTGCATAAGTTATCGTTGTGATACTTTATGAAGATAAGTATCTGAATTTGAATTGGACTTAAACCTACTAATTTTGTCTTTTCCCAAAGCAAGACTTTAAATACTTCTGAAACTCGTTCCAATCCTGCAATAATTTTGCTTGCAATATCCTCTTCTTGTTTTTTTGGATTAAATGTACTTTCGTTCATAAAAACTGTCGGAATAAAGTTTCGACAGTTAAAGTTAGTTATCCTAATTAAATTAGTTGCAATTTTCCACTACAATAATTGAATAGCCTATGACTTTTACATCTTTTATCATTGCTTTTTTGGTTTCCTCTGTATGGCAAAATTTACATTCTTTCGTAGTTAGAGTATCTGATTTCATCCTTTTGATGTCCAAGTAATGTTTTCCAAATCAATACGTCACCTTTTCATCTTTGAATGTATTTAGTACTAAAACATCAAAGTGCATGACTACTCTGTTTTCTTCCTTTAATTAGGTTTCCCAAACTGCTAATTTCATGGCTTTAATGTAAATAATAGGAATCCTAACTACATAAGTTTTTTTTTAGCCCTTAACATCAGTTATTGAAGCGCCAAAGTTTATGTGTAAAGTATTACCATTTGGTGTTACTAAAGCTGGCACAGAGTTTACACCTGCCTTTTCTGCTTCTGGAATTCGGTTGCGGTCTTCTCCAATGTTTACGACCTCCACATTTTCAGCACCTACTAAATTAATAATGTCCTGTTCTGCTGATATACATACTGGACATCCTGCGTGATAGAAAATTGATTTACTCATTTTTTTGATTTTTTAAAGTTCATGCATAATTGCACGACAAATATAGTAAGGATTCCTAACTAAACAAATTTCAGAACTAATTTTTATTCAGTACTGAGTAGTATAAAGGGTGATTATTTTTATTTGTGGCTATGGTCTCATGTGTGAGTAGTAGTTGGTTTTTACTCATGCCCCTTTCGGTTTGGTACTCACTTTTGTTTTGTGGTTTTACTTTCGTTTTTACTACTAAAACACTATTATTTTTGTACTTCTTTGTACGTTTGTTATTCTTTTTTTATTTTAAAATTTGTTTTGTAGTTATTGATTCCACAGTTGCTTTTAGATTTAAATCTCAAACGGGTTCGTAGAAACATATATTCTTTAAGGGGTCTCAAATCGAATTTAATTAAAACTGATTTATTTTTCCAGCTAGACTATGAATAAGTTAGGAGTTCTTGGGATCAATATATTCCTTAATAACTACAACAGGAATCACAAGGAAATAATCCAGTAAGAACCGTCCCGAAACCGTAAAAAATTCTCAGTCTGTAAAATCTGATTGGAGCTTGTTTGGATTGGAAAAAGCCTAAACTCTAAGCCTTTGAAAGAGGGGTATACTCTTTTAACCTTCTAAATTGAGGTTAAGTGAGTCTTTGATCTTTTCATTTTAATCGCATTAAAGCATAAAAATATACGCTGTTTAAAAAGAAGAATACAAGTGAAAAGAAGCGGCGAGGAAAGATAGGAAAATGCCTATGTGCCCGGATCAATGACATTAAATCCTAGGCGTTTTGAAAAGAATCATTATGCGTAGAGTTTTCGTAATGAGAGTATTTTGTGGATTGACAAAACTAAGGGGTTTGGTGCTCGCTATTTCCAGGTAGATTCACGAAACGTGATTATTTCTGTAAAATGTATTCGATCCCTCCTTGAAGATGTTTTTGAAACCAAGGCAGGGCATAGAGGTCTTTGCTGTGGCCTAAGGCGGTATACCATTGTCTTCCTCCTTCGATTGTATTATACCAACTTAAAGGAGCTCGTTTGGGACGATAAACATCTTTATTGGTTTCGGATACGGTGGATAAGTCAGCCTCCAGAAGAATTTTAAAATTAGGATTGCTGTTTTTTATAAAATAGCATTCATCTTCCAAATTAAATATTGGAGGCAGATGTTTTGTTGATGGATGATTCTTTCTTTTGACACGAATACTAAAGGTTTGAAAGGGAGGGTGTCTTAAAAAAGATCCTCCAATTAGTTTCCAGTACCAGGGCCAATTCCGCTCAGAGCCAATAGCAGAATGAAGACCTCCAAAACCTTTTCCATTAGAACAAAAAAACTGAAAGGCGTCTCTTTGCTTTTTGTTGTCAAAAGCTTCATTATTAGTATTTGCAAAGAAAACAGCATCATAACTCATGATATCTGGACTGAGAAAAATCTTGGGATTTGCACTAACGGTGGTTTCAACTTTAAGTTTGTCACATATTTTTTCTAGGGTTGCTACACTGGTTTTTATGTTTTCGTGTACATAGCCTTGCCCATTTTTAGTATAGATTAAAAGTTTTTTTCCCTTTAAACCTTGAGATTGTCCACTACTTTTAATGATACCAAAAAAAACGAAAAGGGTTACTATTATTTGAAATCGTTTTTTAAGTTCCATTTTATCTTTTTAGCCTCTACTATTGATTAATCATCCTAAACTTTCAAAGGTTTTAATTTAATAACGCTGACAAGAAGAATAGAACCATGGAATAAGACTTGGTTTATACACCAAAGCTATGAAGTGGGTCAATTTTGTGAATCCCCTTGTTTCATCTATATCATTACGGTCAGCACTTTGTTCCGACAATGGCGAGATCGTTTTAAGTCAGTAAGTTTTAATTTTTCTAATTTTAAGTACTATATATAAAATTAAACATTTTTTAGAAGTAAAGGCGTCAAAAGACAGTTTGGACTTTCATTCTGTGGAGTAGAGCATCCTAAAGTACGCCACGGTGCTCAAGGATTTATTCAAGTCATTAGTCAATAGGATATTGAAATAGTATGTATCTCGAGTTCTTATAAGAGTAAACCGTATTAGTGGACACCACTTGGTAAATATAAAGAAATGAGTATCAGAATACAGAGTGTGATAAGCAAGTATTTTAGGGAGCGTACAAGCTTGAAAAATAAGTTACACAGTTTGAGATCAAAGGGATTTCAAAAGTTTTTAATGTATTCTGCAAGCTTAGTCCCTATTATAATAGAGGAAATTCATCAAAGTGGATTTTTTCTTATTATTTGGTGTTTTTCAATACTAAAGGTTCCACCATACAATCGAATAGCGTAATGGTGATGAGTACGTTCTATAAACTGGTATAGTGACTTTAATTTTCCGGTTGAACCGGATTTAATTTCAACAGGAATTAATTTATTTTCATATTGAACAACCAAATCGACTTCTGAGGTAGCTAGATCGTATTGCTAGCCTCCAAAATTTCTTATTTGATCAGTGGATATCCCCAATTGATAGAATGGGGTCTGATTTAATACTCAATACTTTGTTTTGTACAGTTATTTTCTAACAATTCAATTCCTTTTTTTAATACCAGGTCATTATTATTTAATAGGTCATTGACTCCCGGCTCAATTTTAACAGTTGGTATTATTCCTCTTCCATTATTGGCAAAGGTTACATTTTTTTCAGATTTTATTAATGGAAGTTTAAATTCTAATTTCGAATTAGGTAGTATCTGGGTAACGGTGAAATTTGCCACTACTGTCACTGGGTTTCCTCCTGTTTCAGTTCCTACAAACTTGGCATTCAAGTGTGTTTTGACTTGACCTAACATACTAGAGGTAGTTGACACACAGTTTTCATCAATCAAAAACACAATTTTTCCAGAATACCTATCCTTTTGGGGTTTGATTTTATGAAATGATGCATTCTTAACAATAATCGTATCGTTGTTATTCTTGAAGTTTTCCTTGTGAAAATATTTAAATACTTCATTTTTTAAAAAATATTCTTTTTCAGGTAATTGATCGACAAGCGCATATTGTCTTTTTATGGGATGTATTTCTTTTTCAATTAAAAATGATAGTAGTTCATCACTTGCTTCTGGGCGACCTCCCAAGTTTCCTCTTACATCAACAATCAGTTTATTTATTTGAAGTTTATTTATTTTGTTAAATGTATTTTTTAGGAATTTATTGTAACTTTTTAAATCTGATATATCAAATGTTGCGATAGTCAAAATAGCTTTGTCGTTTAAAACGGTAAACTCATAATCATTTTTTTTTGACATAGTTTTTCTATTCTTTGAAAATTCAGATTTGCGAATAGCCTTTATCTTAACTTTATTAGTTGAATTATTTTGGCTGATATATTCTATGTCAAAAGAATTGGGTGTACCATAAACAACAGCATAGTTTTTAGTGAAATTGCGACTTATATCCCATAAGGGAAGTGTTCTGTTAAACCCATCGGATGATTGAAAAATAATCATTTGTTCAACTAAATCCTTACTTTCAACGCCATTAATTTTTGTAATGATACTACCCTCTTTAACTAGGTATTCTTTGGAGGCATCTTGTAATACATAAAGAGAGTCGTTTCTGTATAAAAATGAAAAAGGTACCCTTTTGGCTCGGTTTCCAAAATATTTTTTCACGTCATGT
>JAYNHN010000038.1:0-273 GCA_038108035.1 Flavobacteriaceae bacterium | reverse complement strand
TTATAAAACTCCATTAAAGGCATATCACTTAAACTATTTTCAATGCCAGAGAATATAGAGTCTAGTTTGCTTTTTGGAGTATATAGATAAATGTCCGGATGATAATTCAATATACTGTTCTTCAATAATTGAAAATCCTCTTTTGTCTCTTCTTCAGTAAGTGTAATTTCTAATTCATTTTGCCCAAAAACAAATATGGGCAGTACTATTATTATGTAAATCAATTTAACTTTATACATTCCTAAATTTATTTAATTGAATACAACTTGTAAA
>JAYNHN010000037.1:5759-15331 GCA_038108035.1 Flavobacteriaceae bacterium | reverse complement strand
CCCGCGACCCCATGCGTGACAGGCATGTATTCTAACCAACTGAACTACCAGACCCTAATGAGTGTGCAAATATACATTCCATTTTGAATATGCCAAATAATTTAGCATCAAAAAGGAATAATATTATTGAATCGTTTTAAAGGGCGGATTCAATTGCTTCGGCATAAGTTGCTTTGGGAGATACACCTACATGACGACCAACCAATTCACCTTTATCAAAAACCAATACTGTGGGTATGTTTCGAACACCGTATTTGGCAGCAAACTCTTGATTTGCATCCACATCCACTTTACCTACAACCGCTTTTCCTTTGTAATCATTACTTAGCTCCTCAATAATGGGTCCAACCATTCTGCAAGGACCGCACCACGCTGCCCAAAAATCTACTAGTACGGGTTTATCCGATTTCAACACCACTTCGTCAAAAGTTGCATCTGTAATTTCTAATGCCATTTTAATTTATTATTTAAGCCTACAAATTTAATTATTTTATCTGATTGTAAACTCCTTATTAATCAATTTAACTTATTAATTTATGGGTTTTCTTAATAGAATTAATTCAGTTTATAAAACCATTGATTTTCATCCATTCGTTTTAATAATTCAGGCGTAATTTTTACTTTTTGTTTATTACTCTTGAGGGTTAATTTCACTTTCTTTTCAGGATCAAATACATCAAAAAACAGGGGTTTATCTCCTTTAAAAGATTGAAGCTCGTCAGAAAGTCTAGCGATATAATCCCCTTTGAGTTGTTGAATTTCGAGTTGAAGCGTAAGTATTTTTGAATTGTTTTCAACCGTATTTTGAAGCATTTCAAAATTTAAAAATTGCATTCGGGGGGAACCTATTTTTCCCGTCTCTCGGTTTGTCCATCCTTTGCGAACCATGAGTCGCAAACGGATAAATTGATTGACTACTAAAAAATGACGGAACTTAAGATAGTCTTCACCAAAAATCCTGAATTCGTATTGATCCGAAAAGTCTTCCAAAATAAAACGAGCCCAACCTTTTCCATTTCTACTTTCCAAGTGTTGTACTTCATTGACAATTCCCCCTAAACAAAGCTCTCTGTTGATAAAAGGTTCCAATGCGCCCAATCGGTTGAGTGAAATATTTACAAAATGATCAATCTCGTGTTTAAAATCATCCAAAGGATGAGAGGAAATATAAATTCCAACCACTTCTTTTTCTTTTTTTAAACGGGTCAAATTATTCCAAGATTCACAAATTGGAATGGTTAATTCTTGATAGACCTCTTCAGTAGCCTCTCCAAACAAACTGGTTTGAGACGAATTTAAATTTTCCTGATACTTAGCACCAAAACGCAGTGCCTTTTCTAAAAAAGTAATTCCATCCCCATCCGGATTGAAATACTGTGCTCGATGAACCCCTTCAAAACAATCCAAACCACCCGCTAAGGCCAAATTTTCAAACGCTTTTTTATTGGCTGCCCGTAGGTCAATCCGTTTGACCATATCAAAAACGGACTCGTAACGCTTTTCTTTTCGGTTTTCTATGATGGTCTCCACAGCTCCTCGACCCACACCTTTGATCGCTCCCATTCCAAATCGAATGGCTTGCTCATCGTTTACAGCAAACTTGTAAAAGGATTCATTGACATCCGGCCCCAAAACGGTCAAGCCCATTCTGCGGCACTCTTCCATAAAAAAGGTTACCTGTTTGATATCGTTCATATTGTTGGACAAAACTGCAGCCATGTATTCTGCAGGATAGTGTGCCTTGAGGTAAGCTGTTTGATATCCAATCCAGGCATAACAAGTAGAGTGAGATTTGTTAAATGCATAGGCAGCAAAAGCCTCCCAATCTTTCCAGATTTTTTCTAATACTTCTTCTGGGTGTCCATTGGCTTTACCCCCATCTATAAATTGGGGTTTTAATTTTTGGAGTAAAGCAAAAATCTTTTTCCCCATGGCTTTTCGCAATACATCGGCGTCTCCCTTAGAAAAACCTGCTATTTTCTGAGACAAAAGCATGACTTGCTCTTGATACACAGTAATACCATAGGTTTCTTCTAAAAATTCAGCCATTTCAGGAAGGTCGTAACGAATTTCCTCATGCCCATTTTTTCGATCTACAAAACTAGGAATGTACTCCAATGGACCAGGTCGATACAAGGCATTCATTGCAATTAAATCCGCAAAAACAGTAGGCTTTAGGTCTTTTAAATATTTTTGCATCCCGGCAGATTCGTATTGAAAAATCCCTACGGTATCCCCTCTTTGAAAAAGTTCATAGGTTTTTTCATCATCCAAAGGAAATTGATCCGGATCCAAGTCAATATTGTGTTTGTATTTCACCAGTTTGACAGTATCCTTTATCAATGTTAGGGTTTTTAATCCTAGAAAATCCATTTTTAACAAACCCGCATCTTCTACTACGGAGTTATCAAATTGAGTGACGTATAAATCCGAATCCTTGGCCGTTGCAACGGGTACGAATTGTGTAATATCATCTGGGGTAATTATGACTCCACAGGCGTGGATTCCAGTATTTCGTAATGAACCTTCCAAAACTTTTGCCTGTTGAATGGTTTGACCCGATAAACTATCTTCCTCAGCCAAATTTTTAATCTCGTTGACCTTTAAAACTTCATCGGCACGGAGTGTACTTTTTAATTCTTGATCGGATAAAGCGAATAGTTTTCCTAACTTTATATTAGGCAATAACTTGGCAATTCGATCAGCCTCTCCCAAAGGCAAATCCAAAACCCTTGCCGTATCTCGAATAGATGATTTGGCCGCCATGGTTCCATAGGTGATAATTTGGGCAACCTGATTGGAACCGTATTTTTCAATTACATAATCCATTACCTTTCCTCTTCCCTCGTCATCAAAATCAATGTCAATATCGGGCATGCTTACCCGATCCGGATTCAAGAATCGCTCAAAAAGTAAATCGTATTGGATCGGATCGATATTGGTGATCTTTAAACAATAAGCTACCACTGATCCGGCAGCAGAACCCCTCCCCGGTCCAACGGAGACTTCCATCTCACGAGCCGCTGCAATCAAATCTTGAACAATCAAAAAATACCCTGGATATCCGGTATTGGCAATCACTTCCAATTCAAAATCAATCCGTTCTTTAATTTCATCCGTGATCTTTTTATAACGCTCATTTGCCCCTTGGTAAGTGAGGTGATGCAGATAGTTGTTTTCCCCTTTTTTTCCATCCGGATCCTCCACAACTTGAAAATCTCTAGGAATATCAAACTTGGGTAACAATACCTCTCGCGCCAATTCAAAAGGTTCTATTTTGGCAACTAGGGATTCAATATTTAAAATCGCCTCCGGTACGTCTTGAAACAAGGCCTTCATTTCTTCAGGAGACTTAAAATAGTATTCCTGATTGGGAAGTCCGTATCGGAAACCCCGGCCCCGACCAATGGGGGTGGCCTGTTTTTCTCCTTCTTTGACACACAATAGAATGTCGTGAGCATTCGCCTCTTCCTTTTGGGTATAATAGGTGTTATTCGTTGCAATCAATGGCAAACCGTATTGTTTTGCTAGGCGAATCAAAACTGCATTGGCTCGATCTTCTCCTTCCTCTCCATGACGCATCAGCTCGACATACAAATCTTCTTCAAATTCACGATGCCACCATTGGAGTGCTTCCTCGGCCTGACGATCTCCGATGTTCAGAATTTTTGAAGCGATTTCCCCATATAAATTACCTGTTAAGACAATCAGATCCTTTTTGTATTGATGTATCACCTCTTTATCAATTCGAGGGACATAATAAAACCCATCAACATAGGCAATGGATGTCATCTTTGCTAGGTTGTTATACCCTTGCTTATTTTTGGCAATCAATACCATTTGATAACCATCATCCCGACGACTTCTATCTCTATGATTTTCACAAACATAAAATTCACAGCCTATAATCGGTTTAATGAGTTGCGTGCCCTCGTCTATTTTTTTATTGTATGTATTAATCGCTTTAATAAAATGGAAGGCTCCCATCAAATTGGCATGATCCGTCAAGGCAACCGCAGTCATTTTATGCTGTGCCGTAGCTTCTACCAGTTGGCTGATCCGAGTAGTAGATTGCAATACCGAAAACTGAGAATGGTTATGAAGGTGAACAAATGAAGCCTCGGATAATGCGGTAGCTGTTTCGGTGGAAACGTCAATTGTGTCGGAAACACTTTCCTTCTCTTTTATTCTTTTTGATGCCGCCTTTAGATTTGTATGTTTAAGCCCGACTAATTGGAAAGGGGACTGGTTTCTTAATTCTTGAGTGACCTCGATGCGATCGTTAAAGGCCTTTGGATGCAATTGATCCTTTCTCAAAAGTTCCAGAAAAACTCGGGTGGTTGCCTCCACATCTGCGGTTGCATTATGGGCTTCTTCAAAGCCCTCCTGAAACAGAAAATCATAGAGTTCGCTCAAGGTGGGTAATTTAAACTTACCCCCACGTCCTCCAGGCAACTGACAGAGGGAAGCGGTTTCTTCTGTACAAGTATCGATTACCGCTTTTTGGTCCAAAACATCCTCTCGCCCGTCGCGCAGAAATTCCGCCCCCATTATATTTCGGTCAAATGACACATTGTGCCCCACCACATAATCCACTTCGCTTAGAGCCGAATGAAATCGATCCAATACTTGGGACAAGGGAACCCCTTGCTCTTCTGCCAAAGCCGTTGAAATTCCATGCACTTGTTCCGAGTCAAAGGGAATCGTAAATCCATCGGGTTGGATCAAATAATCTTCATGAGTCACCAATTCCCCATGAGCATCGTGAATTTGCCAAGCAATTTGGATACACCGTGGCCAGTTTTCACTGTCGGATAAAGGGGCGTCCCAACGTTTGGGAAGTCCGGTCGTTTCGGTATCAAAAATTAAATACATCCTTACGAAAATAACAAATAATTAGAGGGTACCGAAACCGAATGAACCCCATTTATTAAACGTTTAAAACTTTGTTTTCTATAACTTCCGTATTTGTATTTTTATAATTGAGGATTTAACTCTAATTACCCTATCGAAAACCCAAGAACCCTCTGATCCCAATCCTGTTAACCTTATAAAATCCAATACCAAAAAAAATAGTTTTCCATTATGTTGAGGCAATCATCAATCAATAGAAACAAGCTTGTACACTACATCCCAGAAAAAATAATCTGCCTAGAAAACCTATATCTACAATCACATCACCTAAAAAAAAATCGTTGTAAAATATTCGTATCTTACCCTTTAAAAGAAAAAGAAAAAAATGCCACTACTGGAATTTACTTCCAAAGGAATTTATTGTGCACAAGCCGCTGTCTATCTAGATCCCTGGAAGGGGGTGGACAAAGCACTTATTTCTCACGGTCATTCGGATCATGCCCGCTGGGGGAGTCAACATTATATTACCCATGAAATTAATGTTCCCATCATTCGACATCGTTTGGGAGCGATCTCCGTTAGCGGGAAAAAATACGGGGAAACCTTTTATATCCGGGGGGTAAAATTTTCGTTTCACCCGGCAGGACATGTTCCCGGTTCTTCCCAGATTCGCGTGGAATACAGAGGTGAGATCTGGGTTTTTACGGGAGATTATAAAACGCAGTTGGACGATATCTCCACCCCTTTTGAACCGATCCGATGCCATACATTTATCACAGAGTCTACCTTTGGCCTTCCGGTGTTTCGTTGGGAGGATACCAAAAAGGTTCACCACAGTATTAACGAATGGTGGGCACAAAATCAAAAGGAAAAAACATGCAGTTTATTGATGGGCTATTCCTTGGGTAAAATTCAACGCTTACTCAAACACCTCGATCCCTCCATTGGAAAAATCTACACCCATGGTGCCACCGAAAAAATGACTGAGGTTTTGCGCTCATTCATCGATTTTCCTGAAACCGAATTGATCACACGAGAAACCTCAAAAAAAGAAGTAAAGGGAAATTTAGTTCTAGCACCTCCTGCGGTTTTGGGCAGTGCATGGGTCAAAAAACTGGGGAAATTCTCGACTGGCTATGCCTCGGGTTGGATGGCCTTTCGTGGAGCGAGACGCAGACGAGCGGTAGATCGTGCTTTTGTCTTATCAGATCATGCCGACTGGCAGGGACTGTTGTCCGCTATCCAAGCCACGGGTTGTGAAAACGTAATTACCACACACGGCTATACCGATTTATTTGCCCAATACCTTCGTGAACAGGGTTGGAACGCCCGTACCGAAAAAACCCAGTACGAAACGGAAACCCTCGAAACTGCCACCGCCGAATGAGACGTTTTGCCGCCTTGATAGAAACCTTAGACCACACCAACAAAACCAACCAAAAGGTCGCTGCATTGACCGATTATTTTATAAATGCTCCTAAAGAAGACGCTTTATGGGCTGTGGCACTCTTATCCCACCGCCGGCCCTCTCGACCCGTTACTACTACACTGATGCGTGCTTGGGCAGCTGACCAGGCCCACCTACCCGAATGGCTTTTTGAAGAATCTTACCATATTGTAGGCGATCTGGCCGAAACCATTGCCCTTTTGATACCTCAGGATACGAGGGAGACTCCCCCTTCGCTCTCCCAATGCATCAAAGAGATCATTGAGTTGAAAGCGATGCAAGAAGATCAAAAAAAAGAATACATCTTGGAACGTTGGAAAAAATTAGATTATTTTGAACGCTTCGTCTTTAACAAAATTCTTACAGGTAGTTTCCGAATCGGGGTCAGTCAAAAGTTGATGACCCGAGCTTTATCCAAGGCGGTGGACATAGATGAAAATATCTTGGCCCATCGATTGATGGGACAATGGACACCTCAAACCACCACTTTTGAAGAACTGCTTCTGAATCCCAGTCCTGGTGATCGGATTTCCCAACCCTATCCCTTCTTTTTGGCCTATGCACTGGAAGAGGGTTTTCAAGAGAAGGAACCTGTAAAGGATTGGCATGTAGAACACAAATGGGATGGAATGCGCGCCCAACTGATCGTACGAGAAGGAAAATTCTTTTTATGGAGCCGTGGGGAAGAATTGATCAGTGATAAATTTCCTGAATTGGCTTGTCTCACAAAAATCCTGCCAAATGGAACCGTTTTGGACGGAGAACTTTTGCCTTACAAAAACAAAAAAATTGGCGATTTTAGCGCACTCCAAAAACGGATCGGTCGAAAGACGGTCTCCCAAAAATTAAAACAAGACATACCCATCGTGATGATGCTGTACGATGTTCTGGAATGGGGAAAAAAGGACATACGCAACTACACATTGACCGAAAGACAACATATTTTATCGAAGCTTTTTAAAGACGTATCGGGAGCCGGTGTTCCTTTGCTTTTGTCGGAAGTTCTGTCGTTTTCCCATTGGGAGAAAGTGGCTCAGGAAAGAGAAAAAGCTACCGAAAAACGTAGTGAAGGTTTGATGCTTAAACACAAAGATTCGCCGTATGCGGTAGGTCGTAAAAAAGGAACTTGGTGGAAATGGAAATCGGATCCGAAAACCATCGATGCCGTTCTGACCTATGCTATGCGAGGGCATGGAAGACGAACCAATCTCTACACCGACTACACCTTTGCCTTATGGCATGAAGATCGCTTAGTGACCTTTGCCAAAGCCTATTCCGGTCTTACCGATGCGGAAATCAAAAAAGTAGATCAGTTTATCAAAAAAAATACCTTGGATCGATTTGGACCCGTTCGCCAAGTCCAACCCAAATTGGTGTTTGAAATTGCTTTCGAAGGCATAGCAGCTTCTCCACGTCATAAAAGCGGAGTAGCGGTTCGTTTTCCTCGAATCGTCCGATGGCGACACGATAAAAAAATTGCAGACGCCAATAGCTTAGCAGACCTAAAGCAATTGCTACCATGAAAACGATAACAGATTGGTTTGAGAAACAAGCTTGGAAACCTCAAGTTTTTCAAAAGGAATGCTGGAAAGCTTATGGGGAAGGGAAAAATGGAATGCTTCATGCCCCAACTGGAAGTGGAAAAACCTATGCACTCTGGGGGGGTATTTTACAGGAAGCCCTCCTTCAAAAAAAACATCCCTCAGGGATTCAAGCATTATGGATTACCCCACTCCGTGCCTTGGCAGTAGAGATTCAACAAGCTACCCAGCGCATAACACACGACCTTAGTCCCAAGCTTCAAATCGCTTTAAGGACAGGCGATACCTCCCAAACCGATCGAGGGAAACAAAAACGTAAACCCCCTTTTGGTCTGGTAACCACCCCGGAAAGTTTACATGTTTTACTTAGTACTAAAGACCATCCTAAAAACTTTCAACACCTCAAAGTCATTGTGGTAGATGAATGGCATGAACTTCTCGGCACCAAACGGGGGGTACAAGTAGAATTAGCGATTGCTTATTTGCGTTCCATACTCCCCAACCTAAAAGTTTGGGGAATTTCTGCTACTTTGGGAAATAAAGAACTCGCTCGAGAAATTTTACTTGGATCGGAAGAAAATTATGCAATCGTAAATGCAAAAATTCAAAAGAAAATCAAGGTTAAATCCATCTTACCCAAAAGCATGGAAAGTTTTCCATGGCGGGGTCATCTGGGGATTCACCTTTTGCCACAGGTATTGAAGTTAATTCAAAAAAATAAAAGTACCTTGATATTTACCAATACCCGTGCTCAATGTGAAATTTGGTTTCACCGGCTTTTAGAATCCGATCCCAACTTGGCCGGGACCATTGCAATGCATCACGGGAGTATTGATAAAAAAATTCGTCTTTGGGTAGAGGAAGCTTTGCGGAATAACACGCTCAAAGTAGTAGTCTGTACCTCTAGTTTGGACTTAGGAGTTGATTTTAGTCCCGTAGAAAATTGTGTGCAGATTGGCAGCCCCAAAGGAGTGGGGCGCTTTATTCAGCGAGCAGGACGAAGTGGGCACCGTCCTAAGGCAGGGAGCACCATCCATTTTCTTCCTACCCATGCCATGGAGTTAATCGAATCTGTCGCATTGCAACGCGGTATTGAACAGCAACAAATTGAAGATCGAATTCCCTACCTCAACACCTACGATGTGTTGTTGCAATTTTTAATGACCCTGGCCGTAGGCAGTGGTTTTCACCCAAAAACATTGTTCCCGATCATCCAACAAACCTTTTGTTTTCAAACCCTTGATACAGAACGCTGGCAATGGTTGTTGAATTTTTTGGTAAAAGGCAGTCAAAGTTTGGAACAGTATGATGAATACAAAAAGGTCACTGTATTAGAGGACGGAACCTTTAAGATTCTCCATAAAGGCATCGCTATGCGGCACCGACTCTCCATGGGAACCATTGTGAGCGATGCACACCTTAAAATTCGCTACCAAAAAGGAGGGTACTTAGGCACTGTAGAAGAATGGTTTGTCGCTAAGCTAAAACCAGGGGATGTTTTTACCTTTTCGGGACGAAACTTGGAATTGATTCGGATGCACAACATGGAAGTAATTGTGAGAAAGTCCAAATCTAAAAAAAGTCGAATTCCTTCCTGGATGGGAGGACGAATGAGTTTTAGTGCACACTTAAGTGATTTATTGAAACAAGCCTTGTTTGAAGAACGCAATCTTGCGACCCCAGAATTTAAAGCCCTGGCACCGGTATTCTTTCAACAGCAACGGGAGTCG
>JAYNHN010000037.1:0-5749 GCA_038108035.1 Flavobacteriaceae bacterium | reverse complement strand
TCCACGATTAAAACAGCCCCCCTACGACAAACGAAATCAAGATACACCCGAATTCAAAGCTCTAGCACCCGTTTTTTATCGGCAACAACAAGAGTCCATCCTTCCCCAACCGAATCAACTTTTGATTGAACGTTTTCAAACTAAAGAGGGATACCATACCGTCTTTTATCCTTTTGAAGGCTATGCCATTCATGAAGCCATGGCGAGTTTAATGGCTTACCGAGTCAGTCTGATGTCTCCTATTACTTTTAGTATGTCCTTCAACGATTACGGTTTTGAACTGTTGTCGGATCAATCTTTTTCTAAATCTGATTTTTTGGATAACAATCTCCTAACAAGGGAGCATTTACAAGAAGATTTGGAAAAAAGCATCAATGTATCCGAAATGGCACGTCGTCGTTTTCGAGACATTGCTGTGATCTCAGGTCTGGTCTTTCAAGGCTTCCCAAACAAACCCATCAAAGCCAAACATTTACAAAGTGGTTCCCAATTGTTTTATGATGTCTTTAAAGACTATGAACCTGACAATCTTTTGTATCGTCAAGCATTGGGGGAAACCTTTGACCACGGTATGGAACACGGACGTATGACCCAAGTGTTTGAAAATATTGCCTCTCAAGAGGTGGTCTGGCGAGATTGCAGCCGACCCACTCCCTTTTCTTTTCCATTGATCACAGACCGTATCCGTTCGAAGCTTTCATCAGAAAGCGTAGAAGACCGTATCAAAAAAATGTACCTCCAACTTGAAAAAGCGGCTCAATGAAAAGGATCGAAATTCAAAAGCAGTTTTTCGTTTTACATCCCAGTGGTGCAGTCTATTGGGAACAAAAAGCAACCCTCTTACTGGCCGATGTCCACCTAGGGAAAGTAGCACATTTCCGCAAAAATGGGATTGCAGTTCCGCGTAAAGCCGAAGGGGCTTTTTATCAAAAAATTACCGGACTCCTGAGCACATTCAAAATTCACCGCCTGCTATTCTTAGGAGACTTATTCCACAGCTTTCAAAACAACGAATGGCATTTGTTTAGCGCATGGGTCCAACAACAAAAAGCGGAAATGATATTAATAGAAGGCAACCACGATGTGATTCCCGACTGGAAATTTGAACAATTAGGGATTCAAGTAGTCCCTGTGTTGAACGAAGAAAATTTTCATTTTTCTCATTTTCCCGATAAAGAAAACGAAGCTTTTACCTTTTGTGGACATGTTCACCCCGGAGTACGGCTAAAAGGAGGAGGCTTGCAGCAACTCAAACTCCCTTGTTTTTTTCGGACGAAAAATCAATTGATTCTTCCCGCATTTGGAGCCTTTACCGGTTTGCACCTACTCACTCCAAAACAAGGCGATCAAGTCTTTGTAAGCACAGGGAAAGAAGTGATCGAAATTGAAGGGAATTAAATTATCTTTGTCAAAAAAAAAATCAATCCGATATTAAGCATCTTTGAACCGTTACCTTCACAGAAAAAACTTCAAACAGCTTTTTCTGAAAAACATTGTGTACAACTCAAAGGGTTTGTAGGTTCGGGGTTGAATTTTCGGCTGGCAGCCGCTTTTCAAGAACACTCTCGTTTTATGTTGTTGGTTCTGGACAATGCAGAACAGGCGGCCTATCATCTCAACGATTTGGAACGACTACTGAGTCCCCAAGAAGTTTTGTTTTTTCCGGCAAGTTATCGTCAAGCCTACGCTCCGGAAACCACGGATAATGCAAATATTTTACTCCGAGCAGATGTTTTAAAGAAAATTAGTACTTCGAAAAAACCGAGAATTGTGGTCACTTACCCACAAGCTATCTTTGAAAAGCTTATTTCTCGTTATACCCTAAATCGAATCGCACTTAAAATAGATAAAGACGCAACTGTAGCATTGGGTGGACTGAATGAACGTTTGTTTGAAATGGGGTTTCAACGTGTAGACTTTGTCTCTGCTCCGGGAGAGTTTGCTGTTCGAGGAGGGATCATCGATGTTTTTTCTTTTGCTTATCAGCATCCGTATCGGATCGAGTTCTTTGATGATACGGTCGAACGTCTCTGTAGTTTTGATATAAGCTCCCAACGGTCTATAACCGCATTCGAAACCATCGAATTACTTCCAAACACTTCCACCCACGATTTTACGGACAAACGAAAAACGATTTTAGATTTTTTCCCCGAAGAGAGTAGTTTTATTTTTAATAATCTAGACAGCATTACCGCTCGTTTTGATATTTTATTCGAGAAGGCCCAACAAACTTATAACCAATTAGGTGAAACCACTCAATATCCACCCCAAACCCTTTTTGTTCATCCCCAGGAATGGATCATAGATTGTCAAAATCAATCGATTTGTGTTTTGGAAACTACCCAACAAATACCCATAAAATCAAAAATTTCAATCCGCCAAAGTCCTCAACCTGCTTTTAACAAGCAATTCGATCTATTGATCGAATATCTGAACAACAACCACGAACGCGGATTTCAAAATACTTTGTACTGTAGTAACGAACAACAAGCAAAACGCTTTCATGATATTTTTCTGGAACTGGAAAAAACCGTTCACTACAAAACAGAAGTACTCCCTATTTTTCAAGGCTTTGAAGATCTCGAAGCACAGTGGGCTTGTTTTTCAGACCACCAAATTTTTGAACGATATCACAAATACCAACTCAAGTCCAACACTAACAAAAAACAAGCATTAAGTTTAAAGGAATTGACCCAAATGGAAGTGGGTGACTACGTAACCCATATGGATCATGGGATCGGAACTTTTGGAGGCTTACAACGTATAGAGGTAGAGGGCAAATGGCAAGAAGCCATTAAATTGATCTACGGCGAACGGGACATATTGTATCTAAGTATTCACTCCTTACATAAAATCAGTAAATACAACGGAAAAGAAGGTGCTGTTCCCAAGATTTACAAGCTGGGATCCAAAGCTTGGAAAGCATTGAAGCAAAAGACCAAAGCCAAGGTTAAGGAAATTGCCTTTAACTTAATTGAATTGTATGCCAAACGAAAACAAAAAATGGGTTTTGCTTTTGGACCAGATAGTTATCTGCAATGGGAATTAGAAGCTTCTTTTTTATTTGAAGACACTCCCGATCAAGGCAAGGCGATTCAAGCCATCAAGTCGGATATGGAGTCTGAACAACCCATGGACCGGTTAATTTGTGGAGATGTCGGTTTTGGAAAAACGGAAGTCGCAATACGAGCGGCATTCAAAGCGGTTGACAACAGTAAACAAGTTGTGGTTTTAGTCCCCACCACCATTTTGGCTTTTCAACATTTTAAAACCTTCTCCAATCGTCTAAAAGAATTACCGGTTCGGGTGGATTATCTCAACCGCTTTCGATCAACCAAAGATAAAAATCAAATATTAAAAGACCTCGCAGCCGGAAAAATCGATATTCTAATTGGAACCCATCAATTGGTAAGTAAAAATGTTGTTTTTAAAGATTTGGGGTTACTGATTGTGGATGAAGAGCAAAAATTTGGTGTCGCTGTCAAAGAAAAAATTCGTTCCCTAAAAGAAAATATTGATGTATTAACGCTTACTGCAACACCCATTCCCCGAACACTTCAATTTAGTTTAATGGCAGCACGAGACTTATCCGTGATTGCCACACCGCCTCCCAACCGATTTCCTATTGAAAGTGAGGTTGTTCGTTTCAGTGAAACTTTGATCCGGGATGGTATTCTCTACGAGCTTCAAAGAGGGGGACAGGTCTTTTTTGTTCACAATCGAGTGGAAAACATTACAGAAGTTGCGGGTTTGGTTCAACGTTTGGTTCCCGATGCACGGATTGTGATTGGCCATGGGCAAATGGAAGGAAACAAATTGGAAAAAGTACTGCTGCGCTTTATGCAAGGCGAATTTGATGTTTTAATTGCTACTACCATCATTGAAAATGGATTGGATGTTCCCAACGCCAATACAATATTCATCAATAATGCCAATAATTTTGGTTTGAGCGATTTGCACCAAATGAGAGGTCGTGTTGGACGAAGTAATAAAAAAGCTTTTTGTTATTTTATTACCCCTCCATATAGTGCTATGAGCAGTGATGCACAAAAACGAATGAAAACCATTGAGCAGTTTTCTGCTTTAGGTTCTGGTATTCAAATCGCAATGAAAGATCTTGAAATTCGGGGTGCAGGAGACTTATTAGGAGGAGAGCAAAGTGGATTTATCAATGAAATGGGCTTTGAAACCTATCAAAAGATACTCCAAGAGGCCATTGATGAACTCAAAGAAAATGAATTTAAAAAACTCTATCAAGAGGAATCCGATGATTCAGTAAAGTCGTTTGTAAAAGAAGTGCAAATTGATACCGATCTGGAAATCTATCTCCCCGATGATTATATCAACATTGTCAAAGAACGCTTAAACCTTTATCAAGAACTTAGCCAGTTAAAAACCAATGAGCAGCTTGAAGATTTTGAAAATAAACTCCTAGATCGTTTTGGACCCTTACCCAATGCTGCTAAGGAGCTTCTAGAAAGTGTCCGCCTAAGGTGGAAAGCCACTCAATTGGGAATCGAACGCCTAATCATTAAAAAAGGGAAATGTGTCTGTTATTTTCTGTCCGATCAAAAAAGTGAATTTTTTCAATCCCAAAAGTTTCATTTTATATTGACAGAAATACAAAAAAATCAGGGTCGTCTGCTTCTCAAAGAAAAAAAGACAAGCAGTGGAATGAAATTGCTCCTAACCCTCTCAGGTATAGACGATATTAAAACTTTGGGAAGTGTTTTGGACGGATTGATTCCCGCTAAAGTGACTTCAAATTCTTAATAACTTCAAAGGCTATGTTGACCTGACTTTCGTCCATCAAAATGGTAAATTCATTGGAAGTAGAAATGACTTCATTAATATTGACACCCTCCCAAGAAAGTCGTTGAAAAATGAAGTAGTAAATCCCTGGAATGGTGACGTTTTCAGTGGGTAATTTAATGGTAATAGAGGATAGATTTTCAATTTTTGAGTGAAGCGTCTCTTTTTTGAATAGACGATCGACTAAATCTGAAATATTGTTACTCACCACCATATTGCATTCAGATACCCCTCGGGAAGAGGTATAAAACACTTCTTTTTTACCCTCAATTTTCTTAAGCAAGTTGGACTGCGCTAATAACAAAGTATCGGAAATAGAAAAACTGTAATCAATCAAAGAAGAACGAACAGTGATATCGCCCATGTTTTTTAAAACTCGAATGATTTTATGAGTTGAAGTAAATTCTTCATTGCTGGAAATCCTCCTTAAGGCCATAACAATGGCTCCTTTTTTAACAGGCTTTTCGAGTAAAACTTCAATTTCCGAATTAATATGTTCTGCTAAAGCAGTCAAATTGACAATTCCATCGGTCAGTGCAGAAAGCAAATACGGTTTGGATTTTATATAAGAGGTAACGCAAGTGGTTATGGTCATTCTTTAATTTACATTTTAAACAAAAATAGTTTTTTTTACAACAATTTGTCTCAAATATAACACTATTCCCAAGCATGAAAAGCATCTTCTATGTGTTTTTCGATCCATTGATTGTTTTTAACTATATAGGCCATAACATCAAAGCGCACTTCCCAATCCAAATTGTTTTCCTGAAGATAATGATCGACCGCCCCTACAAGTATTTAATTTTCTTAGAAGAGATAAAACTTTCAGGAGTACCAAAAAAGTCAGTACTTCGAGCTTTGACCTCAACACAAATCAGTATATTATCTTTTAGTAAAATTAAATCGACTTCGGCTTTTCCGTATCGATAATTTTGTT